>JAXVQY010000001.1:0-1015 GCA_037303805.1 bacterium
AGCCTTACAGGCGCACAAGAGGAACCACCGGCTATGCCGGTGGGGCCCCTTTTTCTACTTGCCTGCCAGAAGGCCCTTTGATAGACATAAAGACAACCGATTTTGCCATAACATTTTTTAAGTCAATGGAGGATTCCATGAAAATGTTTCGTAATGCGCTGGTTGCCGCGGCCCTGGTGATGGGAATTGCCTCCGCCGCTCAGGCGGCTGATCTTGTCCGCAAGGTCGACAGCTTCGATCTGCTGGCCGACCAGTCCGGCTCCATGATGATGAAGTCGACCGATCTCAAGATGACCAAGGCCGCTGCCGCCAAGCAGGTTCTGGCCGCCGTCAACGAAGCCATCCCGGATCTGGGCTACAAGGCTTCCATGCACACCATCGCTCCTGCCGGCAAGGTTGTCGAATACGGTGACTGGGATCGTTCCGCCATGGCTGACGGCATCGCTTCCCTGAAGAGCGAAGGCGTGGTGTTCGGCCGCATGACCCCCATGGGTGACGGCTTTGCCGCCAACTCCGGCGACTATGCCATGATGGCCCGTCCTACCGCCATTGTTCTCGCCTCCGACGGCGCGAACAACACCGGTATTGATCCTGTTGCCGAAGCTGCCGCCCTTTATCAGGCTCAGCCCGGCATCTGCTTCCATGTGATCTCCTTCGCCGATACGGAAGAAGGTCAGGCCGTTCTCGACAAGATCGCCGCTCTGAATTCCTGCAGCGTGTCCGTGAAGGGTGCCGACCTCATGGCCGACCAGAATGCTCTGAACCAGTTCGTGGCCGACGTGTTCTACACCACCGGCGCCGCTCACACCGAAGAAGCTCTCGTGCTCCATGGCGTGAACTTCGCCTTCGATTCCTATGCTCTTGACGCCAAGGCTCAGGGCATCCTCGACGAAGCCGCCGCCGTGCTCAAGGAAAAGAACGTGCGCGTCACCCTCGAAGGCTGGACCGACTCCATCGGTTCCGACGCCTACAACAAGAACCTGTCCCAGAACCGCGCCAACGCCGTTAAGGCTTA
>JAXVQY010000002.1:0-1041 GCA_037303805.1 bacterium
CGGTCTCCGCACAGATGCGCAAAAGCAACAGCAAGCACTTTGATTATGTGGCGACGCTTTGCTATGAGGAGCGTACGTTCGAAAGCGTGGGCAAGACCCGCAAGGAAGCGACCAGCGGTCAGTTCCGCTGCGTGAAGGTACGCAAGCTCACCGAACTTCCCCGCTATGTGAAGGGGAAGTGGGAAAACTGATTCCGACTCGGAAAGAAAGGCCCCCGTTTGCCGGGGGCTTTTTTTATTTAACACGGACGCTGCGGCGGGGCTTCGCGGAGCGTCTTTTCGGAAAAAAGGTCCGCATCGGAGAAGTCTGACGGAACAGGAAGGGGCTCCGGCATGGCGTCTGTTTCCCGGGCGCGGGATCATGGCGGGACGTGTGGTTAAGAGGCGGGCCGGGAACGTGGTTCAAGGCGGGGCGCATGTTCAGAAGCAAGGCGGGGCGGGACGTATCGCGGGAGCATGGAGGAGCGCATGCGCTGGACGTGTCGGAAAAGGCGCATTGCGGGAAGCGTTCACGATCCGGTTTCGGTGATGTCGTCCCCCAGGGATGGGGAGGCCGGTACGGGCGGGAAGCGTGCACAGGGCCGGAGCCCGGGGCGTTCCGGGTACTCTTTTCTTACGGCGGGAAGCGGACCGTACGGAGCTGGTCTGGGCGCGGGAAGAAAGGCGGCATGCTCCGGCGGCCGCCCCGGAAAGGCCTCGGGAGCGAACAGGGCAGGGCATTGTCTTCGGAGCGGACGTGAGAGCGAAAAGAAGAAGGCGGCGCCTCCGGGGAAGCGTCGCCTTCAGGTTATGCCCTGCACTCCGGGAGAGATGGAGATCAGGCTTTCTTTTCAGGCAGGAAGGAGGCAAGAATGCCGAGGGCGAGGAAGCCGACCACCACGCTCAGGGACACCATGGCGGGCAGATGGATGACGCCGGCGACGTCGAGCAGCATTTTCGCGCCGATGAAGGCCAGAATGGCGATGACGGACTTCTCCAGATGACGCAGGTAGCGCTTGGCCGCGGCCAGCAGGAAGAACATGGACCGCAGGCCGAGAATGGC
>JAXVQY010000003.1:0-1048 GCA_037303805.1 bacterium
GCTACCCCATCATCGTGCGCCCGAGCTACGTGCTCGGCGGCCGCGCCATGATGGTGTGCTACGGTCCCGACGATCTGGACGACTACTTCCGCAACGTGGTGGGGACGGATACCCCCGAGCATCCCATCCTCATCGACCAGTTCCTTGAAAACGCCATTGAAATGGACGTGGACGCTCTGGCCGACGGAAAAGATGTGTACGTCGCGGGCATCATGGAACACATTGAAGCTGCGGGTATCCATTCCGGCGACTCGGCATGCTCGCTTCCGCCCTATTCCCTGCCGGACAGCATCGTGCAGGAAATCAGCCGTCAGACCATCGCGCTTGCCAAGGAACTGCGCGTGGTCGGTCTCATGAATATCCAGTTCGCCGTCAAGGACGGACAAATCTACATTCTGGAAGTGAACCCCCGCGCCTCCCGCACCGCTCCCTTCGTGTCCAAGGCCACGGGTGTTCCGCTGCCCCGCCTTGCCACGCAGATCATGCTCGGCAAGACGCTTGCCGAACTCGATCCCTGGTCCATGCGCAAGACCGGTTATGTATGCGTGAAGGAAGCCGTGTTCCCCTTCAAGCGCTTCCCCGGCGTGGACATTCTGCTCGGACCTGAAATGCGCTCCACCGGTGAAGTCATGGGCGTGGCCCGCACCTTCGACGAGGCCTTCCTCAAGAGCCAGCTCGGCGCAGGCCAGACGCTGCCCACCTCCGGCAAGGTATTCATTTCCGTCAACGACCGTGACAAGGAATTCGTGGTGCCCATCGCCAAATCCTATGCCGACCTCGGCTTCGAACTGCTGGCCACCCGCGGAACGGCAAAGCTGCTCAAGGATTCCGGTCTCGACGTGCAGCCCGTGCTCAAGGTTCATGAAGGCCGTCCGAACATCGTGGACATGATCAAGAACGGCGAGGTCGCCATGGTCATCAACACCGCTTCCGGCAAGCGTACCACCCACGATTCCCGCGCCATCCGTCAGACCACGCTGCATTACGGCGTGTCCTTTACCACCACGATTTCCGGCGCCCGCGCCATTGCCCGCGCCATCCAGCATCA
>JAXVQY010000004.1:0-1069 GCA_037303805.1 bacterium
CGGCGCAGTCGCCCACGTTGTCGCCCACGTTGTCGGCGATGACGGCGGGGTTGCGGGGGTCGTCTTCAGGAATACCGGCTTCCACCTTGCCCACGAGGTCGGCACCGACGTCGGCGCCCTTGGTGAAGATACCGCCGCCGAGACGGGCGAAGATGGAGATGAGGGAGGCGCCGAAGGACAGGGCGACGAGAGCCTGCATGATCTGTTCGGTGGCCACTCCGAAGATGGCGAGCACGGCGTAGTACACGGAAACGCCGAGCAGACCGAGACCGACCACCAGCATGCCGGTGATGGCGCCGGACTGGAAGGAGATGTTCAGCGCGGGAACCATGCCCTGTTCGGCGGCTGCGGCCGTGCGAACATTGGCGCGTACGGACACGTTCATGCCGATGAAGCCGGCGAGGCCGGACAGCACGGCACCGAGCACGAAGCCCAGAGCGGTAAGGAAGGACATGGTGAAGAGCAGAAGCAGAGCAACGACCACGCCTACGATGGCGATGGTGCGGTACTGGCGCTTCAGATACGCCTGAGCGCCTTCCTGAATGGCTCCGGCGATGCGCTGCATATCCTCATTGCCGGTGGAGGCGGCGAGGATGTTTTTGGCCGTCTTGAACGCGTAGTACAGCGCAAAGGCCGCACACGCAAAGACGATTACCAGAGAAATGAAAGTCATACATACCCCCGACAGGTAAGCTGAAAGTGGAAAAACCTAAAAACCGGACGGGCAGGCGAACCTGCCCGGGACTCCCCCTATTAAAGGAACGTCAACGATATAAAAATTCCACGCCGATGACAAGTCTTGAACGGCCTGCCGCTGCTTGCGAAATGCCGTGTAATCCATGGCAGAGGCGGGCTGAGGGGGATTCGGAAGTCGGTCGCGGCGCCTCTTGCGGCGGCCTGCTCATCAGGCTAGGATGCAGAAGATATTTTTTCAGGAGAAAGCCATGTCATTGAAGCAGCGCCTCGGTTTTACCGAAGAACCCCTCTACGTGATGGACGGCAACGCCTTTCTGTTCCGGGGATTTTTTGCCAATTCCAGCATGTCCCGTTCCGACGGCTTTCCCACGGG
>JAXVQY010000005.1:0-1150 GCA_037303805.1 bacterium
CCCCATTCTCGCCGACAACTACGGACTCACCCAGTCCGACGAAGACGCTGAATAATCGTCTCGCGGGGAGGCAGACCTCCCCGCACTCTGCCAACCGGCCCGGACTTTCCGGGCCTTTTTCAGCCGCTTCCGCGGCCCCTTCCGCCGCCTGCGGGCTTTTCCCCGGGCGGAATAAGGATCAATGTCATGAGCAGACTGCTGCGTATCCTGTTCTGTACCTTCCTCGCCCTCGGTCTTTTCGTGCAGGGGGCCTCCGCCGCCGACATCTCCGCCACGGTGAAAAAAATGCAGACCGCCTACGCCGGCATGCAGAGCTTCCGTGCCGATTTCACGCAGCAGCTTCTGCAGCGGGAAAGCGGTGTCGTGGAAAAGAGAAACGGCGTGCTTCTCTTCCAGAAACCTCTTCTCGTCCGCTGGGAGACCGCCGCACCCCATGCCGAGCTTCTCATGGTGACGGACAAGGAGATCTGGAACTATCTTCCCGACGAAGAACTCGCCTATCGTTATTCCCGTGAGCTGGCGGAAGATTCCCGCTCCCTCATCCAGGTCATCACCGGACAGAGTGCGCTGTCCCGGGATTTCGATGTGGAATCCGCACAGGCTCCGGAAGACGGAACTCTCATTCATCTGCTGCTCTATCCCAAAGAACCTACCACGGAACTCACGGAAGCCCAGCTCTGGCTCGATCCCTCCACTTCTCTCATCAGACGAGCCATGGTCATGGACTTCTACGGCAACACCAATACCATCGAGCTGCAGAATCTCACCCCCGATGCTCCGGTATCCGCCAAGGACTTCCAGTTCACTCCGCCGAAAGGCACGGAAGTGGAAGACCATGTGGAAGCCAAGCACCCCGTATCGAGGCCTCTTCTGAACTAGCCTCCTCGACACGGCAATCTCGAATACGCAAGTCCGTCTTTCCCTAAACGCCGCCGGAATCACGGAAGAATTCCGTTGTGCCCGAAAACAGCCGCACGCCAAGGAAATACCGTGCGAAAAAACGGACAGACCAGGCCCTCGGGAAAAACGAACTTTTCTGATTTCATCAAATATTTCAAGGGATGTCACTCCGCCATGCCGACAGTCGAACTTGCTGCGTCGGGGCTGGACTATCCTGATAATTAAAGGTACATAGACTTCTCACATGGAA
>JAXVQY010000006.1:0-1177 GCA_037303805.1 bacterium
CTTTTCTGATCAAATACCGCGCAGGCCGCGCTTCCCCCTCCGGATCGTTTCCGGCAAGGTCCACGCCGCCGGGACACGGAGACTTTTAACCGCTATGGAGTTCTGACATGGCTATTACTCTTTACAAAGCGCCCAACTGTATCCGCTGCCGCATCACTCACGAATTCATGGATGCCAAAGGCATCACCTACAACAGCTATGATCTTGAAGCCGACAAGGACATCGTCAACAGCTTTTATCGTGCAAACCGCAAATTCCTGCACCGCAATGAAACCGGTGTGGAATTCCCCATGTTCCATGACGACGAAGGCGACGTGGTGCTTCAGGGCACAGGCGTCATCATCGCCTACCTGCTTTCCGGCAAAGCCCTCGGGGAATCCGGTGCGGTGTCCGAAAGCAAGATGCTGCACGGCTGGATCTCCGGCCTGAACGTTTCCAAGGTTCCCGCGGGCGAAGAAGATCACTTCACGGAACTCGTCACTGCACTCTCCAAGGGCGGCCTTCAGGTCGTTCTCGACACCGACGGACGTAACGCCGATCTTCTGGAACGCCTCATCAACACCGGATGCCTGACCCGCATACGTCTCAACATTCCCGGTCCTGCCGCGGTGTATCCTGCTGCCGTGGGAGGAGAAGCCCCTTCTGCCGAAGAACTCGGCAAGACCATCTCGCTTGTACGGGCGTTCAAGGATAACGTCATCCGCCTTTATCTCGAACCCATCAGTCAGCCCGACGGCACCCTTGCCTGGCTGACTCCCGCCGATGCCGCTCTGGCCGGCAAAATGGTGGCCGCAGCCTGCGGCGACATGATGCTTCCTTTCGGCATCCAGGCCTCAAGCGAACCTGTGAAGGGACTCGAACCGCTGACCAACCTGCTGCCCTACCGCTCCAAGGTTCGTTCCGCGCTTCCCAAGACCGACATCATCAAGAGCGAATAGTCCGCCGGTGCGGAAGTTCTTCTTCCGCACGCCTGCTCTTCCGCAAAGGCAGAACCTTTCGCGGGGCGGCAATGCGACGCGCTCTGCGTCGCCAGACTTACGGCCTCAGCATGTCCACACGGACATGCAGTATGCAACAATCTTTCCTCAAGGCAGGCAAGAAAATATGGCTCTTCGCATTACTGTCATCGGAGCAGGTCCCGGCGGCTACACGGCCGCCTTCGACGCCGCAAAGCGCG
>JAXVQY010000007.1:0-1426 GCA_037303805.1 bacterium
CGGCCCGCTGGACGTTGAGGTCGAATACCTTGACGCTTTCACCCGCACGCAGAATGTTGCGGGCAATGACGCCGCCCATATTACCAAGTCCGATAAAACCAAACTGCAAAGCGCTGCTCCTTTACTTTAAACGTGCTCTGACGAACTCGCCGGAAATCCGGAACATTCCGTTCTTCCGAAGCGTTCCTTACCCCGGACTTTCCGCTTCCGCATACGGAAAACAGAAAGTCCGGGAAACATGAGACCGAGGGTATTATCCCCGGTATTCGGCAAGCTTCTGATTGAGCTTTCTCATGAACTCTTCATCAGCCGTCACACCGTCCAAAAGATAGGGACGACCGATATATCCGTACTTGGGCTGCCCCATACGATGATAGGTGAGGGCTTCATACTTGATGTTGGGACGATAGGGAATCATACGGCGTATAGCCATGATTTCCTCTTCCGTATCGTTGAAGCCGGGGATCACGGGAGTACGGATGAGAATGGACTGATCCGGGAAGTGCTCGAACACATAATTGATGTTCTTCAGGATCTGCTTGTTGTCATGTCCCGTGAACTTCTTATGCTTTTCCTCATCCAGGCTCTTGATGTCGAAAATAAGCTGATCGAGCAGCGGGCAGGCTTCGGCCAGGACCTCGGTCGGATAACAGCCGCACGTTTCAATGGCGGTGGTTATGCGATGACGTCTGGCTTCGCGCAGCAACGCGAGAGCGAACTCGGGCTGGGCAAGAGCCTCGCCGCCGGAAAGGGTGATCCCGCCACGGGAACGGGAATAGAAGACGTCATCCTCTTCCACTTTCTTGATGATATCCTCAACCGTGGATTCGTAGCCGTAGAAGGACTGTGCCCCGGTGGGGCAGGCCTTCACGCATGCACCGCATCCGGTACACTTGGAACGGTCATAAAAGTTGAGTCCGTTGACTACGCTCATGGCCCCCGTCGGGCAAACCTTGGAACAACGCCCGCAAACCTCGGCTGTCAGGCAGCGCGTAGGATTGAATGCCCGCTCCGGAGTGAAGAGCTGGGATTCGGGATTGCTGCACCAACGGCAGCGAAGAGGGCAACCCTTGAAAAATACCAGCGTACGGATACCCGCGCCGTCGTGCACACTGAACTTCTGCACGTTGAAGATCATGCCTTTTACTTTGGCGTCCTGCATATTCCCTGTTCTCCGTAGGTGCGATGACCGGCAGTCTTTCGACTGCCCTTTTCTCAAAACGCGTTGATGCAGAACATAACACCCTGCGCCGACGCGCTCTGAGAAAAGGAGAGGAAAAGTCTTCCTCTCCGGCTCACCGGGGAGGCAAGCCTCCCCGGTCTTATCGTATTGTCTGCCTTATGTGCAAGTTTTACATATTGTCGTGTTCAGTACGGGCGATAACGTCGTTCTGCAGGTCACGGGACAGATCGCAGAAGTAGGCGC
>JAXVQY010000008.1:0-1431 GCA_037303805.1 bacterium
GTGGAAACCACCATGATGGAAAGCGTGCCCGAAGGCCCCGACGCCGAACGCGCCATCAAGAACATGTGCTCCAAGGGCTACAACGTCATCGTGGCCACGAGCTTCGGTTACATGGACGCCATGGCCAAGATGGCCCGCCGCAATCCCGACGTGACCTTCCTGCACTGCTCGGGCTACAAGCACAGCGAAAACATGACCTGCTATTTCGGCAGAATGTATCAGGCCCGCTATCTCACCGGCATGGTGGCCGGTTCCATGACCAAGAAGAATGAAATCGGCTATGTGGCCTCCTTCCCCATTCCCGAAGTGGTGCGCGGCATCAACGCCTTCACCCTCGGCGTGCGTGCCGTGAATCCCGAAGCCAAGGTCCGCGTGGTGTGGACCCGTACCTGGTACAGCCCCGACGATGAAAAGAAGGCCGCCGAAGGCCTGCTCGACGTGGGTGTGGACGTCATCGCCCAGCATCAGGATTCCGCCGGTCCCCAGACCGCGGCCGAAGCCCGCGGCGCCTATTCCGTCGGCTACAACACCGACATGTCCGCCGCCGCGCCCCACGCCCATCTCGTGGCGGCCGTGTGGGACTGGACCAAGTTCTACAAGAAGTTCATCGACGAATACCGCGCCGGCACCTGGAAGAACGGCAATTACTGGTACGGCATCGGCGACGGCATCGTGGACATCTCCGCCTACGGTTCCATGGTGCCCGAAGACGTGCGCGCCAAGGTGGACGCCGTGAAGGCCGACATCATTTCCGGCAAGTATCAGGTGTTCTCCGGTCCCGTGAAGGATCAGGAAGGCAAGGTGCGCGTGGCCGAAGGTCAGGTTGCGCCCGACGACATGCTGCTTTCCATGGACTGGTTCGTGGAAGGCGTCATAGGCACGACCAAGTAGTTTTTCAGGAAAGCTCCGTCCGCAGGGACGGGGCTTTTTCCTTTTTCAGGTCCGTGGCGCGCGTCTTTTCCGAAAGGACAGCTCCACGGACCTCGCGCTCTTTTCCCGCCGCGGCGGAAAAAGGTGCGACAGGGCGCCGCGCCGCCGAAAAGGCCCGCGCCCGACACCCATCAACGTTGTTTTCTCGGAGGAATCATGGACGGTTTCAGAGTCGTCAGACGGCAGACCCCTCTCCGCTGGGCCGGGCTCGTCGTGCTGCCTGCGGCGCTTCTCATCGCCCTGGCGTTCTGCTCCCTGCTGCTGATGATTCAGGACAAGTCGCCTGTGCAAGCCGCCGTGGTGCTGTTTCAGGGCGGATTCGGGAGCCTGTATGCCCTTCAGGACACCATGCTCAAGGCCATTCCCATTTTTCTGTGCTCCCTCGGCGTGTCCATCGCCTTCCGCATGAAGGTCTGGAACATCGGCGCCGAAGGCCAGTTCGCCCTCGGCGGCGTGGGCGCCACCTGGGCCGTGCTCACCTTTCCCGATCTGCCCATGCCG
>JAXVQY010000009.1:0-1445 GCA_037303805.1 bacterium
GTTTCCTGTAAATTCGGATTTTGTAGGTTTTGATTTGCCCGCCGGATTCATTGTAGGGTACGGCTTGGATTATGCGGAAAAGTACCGCACGCTTCCTGCCATATATGAGCTGCTTGACTGCTGACGCAGGCGGTGTATGGTCGCGACAAGCTACCATATAAGGATGGAGATTGCTTCATGAATGTTACCTGTCCTCAGTGCAATACGATATATCGGTTGCCGGACGAAAAAGTAAAACCTGGTGCCAAGCTCAGGTGCTCGGTCTGTCGACATATTTTTACTCTCCCGTTGGAAGATAAACTAACGGCAGTCGCTCCTCGAAAATCTTCAGAAGATGACCGCAGCGGAAGCATGGCTCGGAATGTGGGACTTGAACTTCCCGGGCAGAATGAAGGCGTGTCTTCTGTAAGTGAACATGGACGTCTTGAAGGGCTGTCTTTGGGAGGTGCTGGAGAACGGGCATCAGATATGGGGAAGGGACTGGAGCTTTCCATAGACGAACCGTCTTCCGGGCGAGAGCATTCTCATGTGCGACATGGTGGACAAGGGCTCAGACTTGATGGAAGCGGTAGTGCGGAAACGTTTGGCGGCTTGGATATGCCGCGAAAAAGACGTTCTCCCATACCTACTCTGGTGAGTTTGCTCGTATGTGTCGGGCTTGTGGCCGGAAGCTGGTGGATGTGGACCAACACGCCGTATCTCGACGGGTTGAAAGGGGTTATAGCGCCCTATATTGGATTGGAGACCTCAGACCCTTCAGATCCTGTATCTTTGGTTAGCCAGCTGGAGCTTAGAGATGTTCGTCAGTATCAGGTGAAAAATGAAAAGCTAGGTCAGCTGATTGTCATTGAAGGAAAGGTGAAGAATAACTTTCCTACACCGAGAGAGCTGATTCGGCTGGAAGCGGAGTTGTATGATTCTGAAGGTCATATGCTGATTTCTCAGCAACAACTTGCAGGGAACAGTATGAGTTCCTTCCAACTCGAGCTGCTTGACAAGGAAGAACTTGATAAGGCTCTCAACAACAAGCTTGATGTAGTTGAAAGTAATACGAATGTTCTTCCGGGCAACGAAGTTCCGTTTACGGTTGTGTTTGTTGATCCTCCAGCTGGTGCCAGTGATTATAAAGTACGTATTGCAGAGGCTGCCATGCCGAAAGGGCCAGGCAATCTTACGGAATAGCTGAGCATTTGTGAAAATTAAGGGTAGACAAAAAAGACTTGCTATTTGTTTTAAGTTAGAGTAAAGTCCTTCTTGTTATGCCGAGGTAGCTCAGTTGGTAGAGCAGGGGACTGAAAATCCCCGTGTGGGCAGTTCGATTCTGTCCCTCGGCACCATATTTTGAGCCCGGAATTATGAGTTCCAGGCTTTTCTTATTAGGCCTTCAGGCAGTTGAGGGAGCGGAAGCGACCGAAACAGAAAACCACCCGCTTAGCGGGTGGACC
>JAXVQY010000010.1:0-1455 GCA_037303805.1 bacterium
ACCTGCGGTACTTCATAGAGAAAAATGTTGCTGGAATGAATGTCGATGACGACATCGGCTCCGCGCAGATCCTGAAGAATGTTGTAGGCGGTGTTTTCGGCCATGCTTCCCAGCGGATCGCCGGGGAAGATTCGGTTCATGTCGACGTCGAAGCCCGGCAGGCCCCGCGTGATGGAATCAATGCCGAGAGGATTGAGCGCAGGATAGATGTCTACGGTGCCGTCGAGCTCGGCAATATGGCTTTGCAGCAGGTTGCCTATGCGGTAGCAGATGTACTGACCTTCCAGCTCGTCGCCGTGTGTTCCCGTGACGATGCAGATTCTTTTTTTTCCGCTTCCGCCGGTGATGCTGTTTTTGAGAATGAGAAGATGTTCGTCGACGGGAAGTTCCGTGGAAATGACGGTCTTGATCATGGGACTCCCCCGGAGCAGAGTTTTGTCGGTCCCGGCCTGCTTTTGTTCTCACCGGCAGCATGCCGCCTCCGGCGGAAGGTCAGGAAGGCCGCGCGGTGGGGAAAGCTCGGACAAATACGGTGAGGAAGGTGTGATCTGCGGGGCGGAAGCGAGACGGCGGACGCGGACCGGGCTCGTCGATCGGATATCGCAGGCGCCGCACGGTTCGCAGGACGGGAGCGCCGGTTCCGGCATACGTCGGCCGGGGAAAAGCAGGAGCCGGCGGATGATTCCGGAAGCGCAGAGATGACCGGTCACAAAACGGGACGGAATTCTTCTCCCGTCCCGTCCTGTGAGCCCGGTGCATTAAAGCTGACTGATGGCGTCCGCCATGTCGTCGAGCCAGGGGCTGTCCACCGCTTCAATGGCGCCCTGGTCGCAGGCGCGCGCAATGGCGGGATCAATGGGCAGACGAGCGATATGGTGGATATCGTACTGCTTGGCGATTTCTTCCAGATGGCTTTCACCGAAGATGGAATGACGCTTGCCGCAGTTCGGGCACTCAAAGTAGGACATGTTTTCCACAATACCGATGACTGGAATGTTCAGGCCGTCGAGACGGGCCATGTTCACGGCCTTTTCCACGATCATGGACACCAGCTCCTGCGGCGAGGTCACGATGACGATGCCGTCGATGGGCAGGGACTGATAGACGGTAAGCGGAACGTCGCCGGTTCCGGGAGGCATGTCGACGAACATGTAGTCCACGTTGTTCCAGATGACTTCCGACCAGAACTGGGTGACCACGTTGGCGATGACGGGACCGCGCCAGACGACGGGGTCGGTGTCGTGCTCCAGAAGCAGGTTCATGGAGGCAATGTCCACGCCGGTGGCGGAACGGACGGGATTCAGGCCCAGCTGCGTGCCGGACATGCGCTGAGTGAGTCCGAACAGGCGGGGAATGGAAGGACCGGTGATATCGGCATCGAGCACGGCGGCATGGGAACCCCGACGCTGCATCTTGGAGGCAAGCAGACCCGTGACGAGGGACTTGCCTACACCG
>JAXVQY010000011.1:0-1596 GCA_037303805.1 bacterium
AAGTAGGTTTAAAC
Source organism: bacterium (assembly GCA_037303805.1). Lineage (GTDB taxonomy): Bacteria > Desulfobacterota > Desulfovibrionia > Desulfovibrionales > Desulfovibrionaceae > Mailhella. Next base: position 15 of record JAXVQY010000011.1, read on the forward strand.
TTGCGTATGATTACACGTTGCCCCGAGATAATCAAGCGTTGTACCCGGCCTTGAAAAATAACTTTTTGTTTTATCAGGATATTTTTTTTATACAGTATGGTATTTTTTATTGAAGAATACAGGAAAAGGGATGGTGTCGCATATGGCGTACGGGTCATGGATCAGCCCCGGAATCTCGTGCGTATCCGCCTGGGGGACGGGACATGTCCGGAAGTCAGGAAGATGTTTGCCGGACATGAATCGGGGGTCATGAACCTGTGTCCATGACCCCCGAGGGCGTGCTATTCTTCGCGTGTCGCGATGACGGTATGTATCTGTTTGGCATCCGCGTCGGCGATGGTGAAGAGCCATCCGCCTATGCGGAATTCCTCGTTCTTCTGGGGAACGTGTCCCGCATCGAGGCTGAGGTATCCGCCGATGGTGTCCACCTCGTCGGATTCAAGATGGATGCCCAGTTCTTCGAGCTCTTCCAGATAGGCACGTCCGGACAGTTCGTATTTGCCTTCTTCGAGAGGTCGGATGTCCTCTTCCTTGGGAGCGTCGTGCTCATCTTCTATATCGCCCACGATGACTTCCAGAAGATCCTCGATGGTGGCCAGGCCGGAAGTTCCGCCGTATTCGTCCACAACAATGGCAAGGTGATTCTTGCGGCTGCGGAACTCCTGAAGAAGTTCGCTGGCGATCTTGGTTTCCGGCACGAAAAAGGGCTGGCTCATGATGCTGTCTACCGGCGACGTCTGCAAATCGGCCTGCATGAGAGAGCTGAGCATGTCCTTTGCATGGACGATACCGATGATGTTGTCCCGTGTGTCCTTGTAGATGGGCAGGCGGGAATGCCCCGTTTCCACAATGGCGCCCGCCGCTTCAAGAATGGTCGTTCCGGAAGGCAGGCAGTCTATATCGGTGCGGGGCGTCATGATGTCCTGCACCTGAAGTTCATCCAGCGAAAGGATGGAAAGCAGCATGGAACCTTCTTCCGCCTTCAGCTCGCCGTCTTCGCGGGCTTCGCGGATAGCCTGTTCCAGATGGTCTTCCGAGGATTTGCCGGAAAAGAAAGAACCAAGTTTTGACCACACGGTACTGTGGGATTCGCCGTCCAAGACGATACTCCTTCAAATAGGGTTCAGGCCGGAACAAAGGCCATGCCACATCGGCAAGTGCCGACAACAGTCGGCTCCGGCACGGGAAAGGCCCGCTGATCGGGCAAAAAGACGGAACAATCAGAAAAACAGCCGCAGGCAGTGCGGCCGTGGAACAATGAGCCTGCCTCCGCGTTCTGTGCAAGAGGAACGTCGGAAGGCTGGCAGCCGGACTCTTCCCTGTCGGAAAAGAGGCTGTCGCCGTTGTGAACTGTGGTTTGGCAGGTATCGTTCATGTCAGATCCAGATTTTGAGCCAAGCCTAGCTTGTTCGGTGCAAAAAGGCAAGCTCGGAGCCGGACGCCGGTGCTTTTTTGCCGTCGTTCGGGTTCATCGGGCGGAACGGTTGACCTCGGGCGCTGAAATCTATATAGATGCAGCTGTGCCGGAATGGTGGAATTGGTAAACGCAGCGGACTCAAAATCCGCCGGCAGCAATGCCTTG
>JAXVQY010000012.1:0-1708 GCA_037303805.1 bacterium
CGGAAAGCAGTCTGCCGTTCTCGCAGCGGACCATGACTTCCGGCGAAGAGCCGAAGAGCGTAATGTCAGGAAGACGCATGAAGAACATGTACGGCGAAGCGTTCTCGCTGCGCATGCGGCGGTACAGCGTGAAGGGATCCCCTTCGAACGGCATGCTGAACCGCACGGAAGGCACGACCTGAATGGCCTCCCCCATACGCAGCATTTCCCGTATGTGTTCCACGGCGGCCTTAAAACCTTCTTCGGAAGGTTCGGCCAGAACGTCCGCCTTTTCCGGACCTGCGGAACGTTGCCGGGAAAACGAACCGCAACGGCCCATATCGCGGTGTTCACCGAGGCTTACCTGGGCAAGCCGGTTGTACATGTGATCGAAAAGAAGCAGGGTTCCGGGCAGACAAAGCACGCATTCCGCATCTTCGGGCTTCATGACGGACGAAAGTTTCGGATGGAAAAGCGAAGCCATGCCGAAACCGAAATACCCGCACAGCGACCGGGTGATGGGCGGCAGATCCTCCGCATCGGGATCAGGCAGAATTTCCAGGGAACGCATGACGCTCCGGAGGCCCTCCACAAAGGGCATGCCCTCAAACTTCGAAAGAGAAGAAAGGCGACCGTCGATAATGCGACATTCCAGTCTGCCCTTGCGGCAGATCAGATACAGAGCCATGTCGCAGGCAAGCACGCTGTAGCGTCCCCATCGCCCGTCCACTTCCGCACTTTCCAGAAGTATGCCGTCTCCGTTTCCGGCCATGTCCAGAAAGAGACTGATGGGCGTGTCCATATCCGCCGGAAGATGGCGGACGTTCTGACGCACTCGAATGGGCGATATCTTGGTTGTCATGTCGATAAACCTCGCGTGGATTAATAAAAAAATGCCGCTCCCCGGAGAGGGAACGGCATTCATTGCTTCCAGACTATGCACTTCAGCTAAGCGTCAAGACCGCATCCTCTCCCTGAAGAAAAGATACACCACCACTGACCGGCGAAGGACATGGTAACGATGGCTGCGGACATGAAATACTCCTGAAAATGACTGGTGAACTTTCCTTCTGTGTATGCAAGAGTCTTTCCTTTGTCAATGCAGGAGAAAAAATTTTTCCGAGATCGACCTCGGGGTATGATGACTTTACCCCTGACGGCATCATGCAGAACAATTTTGCATCATATCGTTTGTCTTTCTCTTTATGAACGCCCCCGTTCTGATGTAAAAAATGTGCTTCCCACTCTCCATAAAAGACAATGGATATCTGTTGCGTGAAAAAAAATTTCCGCTGCGGACAAAAAAGTACTCATTCCCGGAAAAACAGGGGCAATACGGGAAAATAAACCGTCACGGACGGCAAGAAAACAGCTGTCCTCAGTCATTATTAATGGGCGGGACGCCGGATATTTTTTTTCCCCGCTTGACAGATTTTCCGAAGCGGCGCTATGACAGAAAAAAAGGTTGGAAATCATGTTCAGCTCGTTCCGCACCGGTTACTTTACCTTCGCCAGCAGCTTCGGTTGCTGGTGCTATGCGTATTATTACTACCGGCCATGCGGCAGGCTGTGCTGATTTCTTCCGTCACATCGCACAGGATATAAAGCCGCAGGCATATACATGAAGCCGGCGGCTTTTTTCATACCCGCCGGGATGCCTGCAAAGAGGTACACCCCATGGAAGTCGGCTCTCTCAGAAGATTCAATCGCATCATCAATCCCAAAACCG
>JAXVQY010000013.1:0-1775 GCA_037303805.1 bacterium
GGGCTTCAGCCGAATCATGATGTTGGCGGTGTTGGTGTCCGCTCTCGTGCCGCCACCTATGGTGGTGGTGAAGCTTCGGACCGCAGGATCAGCGGAAATGATGGGATGGAGTTCCTCTACTGCGCGAGTGAGAGCTGCAAAAGAAATGGACTCTTCCGCGCGGGCAAAGAGACGTATGCGCCCGCCGTCGATGGCTGGAAAGTATCCGGTAGGTACCAGCGTGGAGAGCCACCATGTAGCCGCTATGAGAAGAAGCGAACCTACGAAGGTGAGAAAGCGGTGACGCATCACGCAGTGGAGGCTGCGCGAGTAGAGGGAAAGCAGCGCGACGAAGCCGTGTTCCATGGCCGCCTTCAGCCCCGTGTGCTTGAGGTGCACGGACTGATCGGTAAGAAACAGCGCGCTCATCATGGGCGTGAGGCTGATGGAGATGAAGAAGGAAATGGATATGGCGATGATGATGACGGCTGCAAATTCAAAGAACATGCGGCCTGCCGTTCCGGGCAGAAAAAGCAGGGGAATGAACACCGCGCCGAGGGATATGGTCATGGACAGGATGGTGAAGCCGATTTCGCCTGCGCCGTCCATGGCCGCGTTGAATGGAGACTTGCCCATTTCTCTGTGTCGGATGATGTTTTCCAGCATGACGATGGCATCGTCTACCACGAAGCCTACTACCAGGATAAGAGCCATGAGCGACATATTGTCCAGACTGAACCCGGCGGCGAACATAAGCGGGAACGTGGCTACTACAGAAAGCGGCAGGGCAAGACTGGGAATAATGGTAGCCATCCCGTCGCGCAGAAAGGCATAGATGACGAGCACCACCAGAAGTATGGTGAGCAGAAGCGTGAATTCCACTTCTTCCACAGATTCCTTGATGGGAATGGAGGTGTCTTCCACCACATCCATATTAATGGAAGGAGGAAGAGTGCTTTCAATGTCGGCGAGCAGATCGAGGATATCGCTTACGATCTGCACGGTGTTGCCGCCGGGCTGCTTGGTCACCTGCACGATGACACCCGGATCGCCGCTGATGAAGCTGGCCTGGTTGGTTTCCTCCACACCTTCTTCCACATCCGCTACGTCGCTCAGACGTACGGGAGCGCCGTTGCGCCAGGCAACCACGATTTTGGCGAAATCCTCGGCCTTGATGAGTGAACCGTTGTCCTTGATGTTGCGTATGCGGTCTGCCCCTTCCAGTTTGCCGGTGGGCAGGGTGACGTTGGCGGCATCGATGCCGTTGCGGATTTCTTCTGCGCTGACGTCACGAGCCTTCATAAGGTCGGGGCGTAGGTTGACGCGTACGGCATAGCGTTTGGCACCGCGCACGTCGGACTTTGATACACCTTTCACCATGGAAAGACGCTGGGAGACGTAGTTTTCCGCGTAGTCCGTCAGCTGCTGTCTCGTGAGCGTGTTGGACGTGAGGGCGATCTGAATGACGGGCAGGGAGTCCGGGTCCAGCTTCATGAAGCGGGGCATCTGCGTCATGGTGTCCGGCATGCGGGAATAGGCGATGGATATGGCCGACTGCACGTCGAGGGCCGCTCCGTCGATGTCGCGGTCAAGCTCGAATTCCACGCGTACCATGGTGCGGCCGAGCTTGTTGGTGGAGGTCATATTCTTGATGCTGGCGATGGTAGAGAGCTGTTTTTCCAGTGGCTTGGCCACGGATGTGGCCATGGTCTCCGGGGAGGCTCCGCTCAGAGTGGCGGAAACGATGATGACCGGATAATCGATGTTGGGGTTTTCGCTCAACGGAAGTCGCAGAT
>JAXVQY010000014.1:0-1831 GCA_037303805.1 bacterium
GATATCATCATGCCTTTCTCTTCCTCCGCAGACCGCGTCACGCGCGGCCAGATCATCACGCTCGGCCTCTTTGTCGCCGGTCTCGTCTTCTGCATTGCCGCCGGTCTTTCCCTGCTCTGGGCCCTCGGCTTCGGCGCCGTCTGCTTCGGCGGCTACGCCCGCAGCACGGGCATCCTCCTTCCCGAAGTCTTCCGCCTGCTTCTGCGCGGGGTAAAGCGTATCGCCAACATTCTCATCATCTTCACGCTCATCGGCATGCTCACGGGAATATGGCGCATAAGCGGCACCATTCCCATGCTCATCGACCGGGCGCTGGATCTCATCAATCCCACCTTCTTCGTGCTCTGGAGCTTTCTGCTCTGTGCCGCGCTGAGTTCCCTCATCGGAACGGCCTTCGGCACGGTGAGCACTCTCGGCGTCGTGTGCATGCTTATGGCCCACACGGCAGGGTTCAATGAAGTACTCGTGGGCGGGGCCGTTCTGAGCGGCGTCTATGTAGGCGACCGATGCTCTCCCATGTCTTCCAGTGCGGCGCTCGTCTGCGCGCTGACCCATACCGACATCTACGGCAACTTCAAAAGGATGCTCCGCAACGGCGCGGCCCCCTTTCTGCTCACCTGTGCGGGATATGCGCTTCTGTCGCTCCTCGGACCGGAACACGTCATGCCCGAAGGCGCCACGGATGCCCTGCGTGCCCACTTCACCTTCAATATCTGGGTGCTGCTTCCGGCCGTCGTCATTCTTGTCTTCGGACTGCTCCGCATAGACGTGAAAACGGCCATGGCCACAAGCATTGTTCTGGCCGGAGGTGCGGCCCTCGTCTTCCAGAACTGTTTCCCTGCCGACCTGTTCTCCACCATGCTGCTCGGCTATCGTCCTCCGACGGACGATCTGAACATGCTGAAGGGCGGCGGCATCATATCCATGGCCAACGTGGCCGCCATCGTGGCCATATCCTCCTCGTATTCCGCCCTGTTTGAGAAATCCGGCCTGCTGGACAGCTTCGAGCACATGGTGGAGCGCCTTGCCTTCCGCATCGGCGCCTTCCGGACCACGGCCCTTGTGGGACTGCTCACCACCGGACTTTCCTGCAATCAGACGCTCTCCATCATCCTCACCCGGCAGCTCTGCGCCCATGCCCAGCACAACCGCCGGGAAATGGCCATGTATCTGGAAAACAGCGTGGTTCTGCTTTCCGCAGTCCTGCCGTGGAGCATTGCCTTTTCCATGTGCAGCCTCACTCTGCAGCAGGGTGCGGAGATCATTCCCTTCGCCCTGTACCTCTGGATGGTTCCCCTGTACTGGTGCCTCCGCTCCCGCAACGTTCATCAGTCCTGCCCGAGACCGCTCTTCGAGTTTTTTCTTGCCAAAAAACATCGCCGGGATTAAAAATGACCCGTTCACCAGCTGGGGGAGCCTTACGGCTGAGAAAGAGGATAATGCCTCTGACCCTTGGAACCTGATGCAGTCAGCACTGCCGAAGGGAAGCTTGGTTTCCATGCGGGAAACCTCACGTCCACCCCTTTGGTGGACGTTTTTTTTCATCCCAGCGAGGTTTCCCATGCGCATCACCGTCAACGGCGAAACGGAAGAAATCACCGAAGGCCTTACCCTGCTCGACTTCATCATCGGACGCGGGCTCGACCCCGGCGTCGTGGTCGCCGAGCTCAATTTCGACATCGTTGCCAAAGACAACTTCGCTGCCGTGCGTCTCAACCCGGGCGACAGCCTGGAGCTCCTGCATTTCGTGGGAGGAGGTTAATATGCAGCAGTCCGACAAGCTTGTCATCGGCGGCGTTGAACTCGACAGCCGCCTCTTCATCGGTACCGG
>JAXVQY010000015.1:0-1940 GCA_037303805.1 bacterium
CGGGCTTGCCTTCGGGTGTCTTGAAGGCAGGATCGTTGAGCAGGGAAAGAATTCGCTCCGCACCGGCTTCAGCCGTTTGACGAGCGGTCATGTCGGCGGCATGAGCAGGCATGGCTGCGCTCAGTACGCAGAGGGCGAGAGAAAGAATAAAGAGTCTTATACGCATTATACACCTCCGAATACGACTTTGCCGATGAGGGCTTCGAGGTCAAGCGCAGGTTCCGTGTCGGTGATGAGACTTCCTGGTTCAAGCAGCGTCTCCGAGCCTCCAGGAGTGATGGCGATGTATTTGTCGCCGATGAGGCCGCTCGTCTTGACTGAAGCCATGATGTCTTCGGAGAGAGGGACACCTTCGTTGATATGCAGATCTACCATGGCGGTATAGTCTTTCGTATTGAGACGAATAGCAGACACACGACCTATGGACACACCCGCGATCTCTACACTGGCCCCCGTTCGCAGACCGGCCACGGAGGAGAATCGGGCAGTTATGGTATACCCGCTGTCGCCGAGTACTTCCATGCGACCGAGCTTGATGGTGAGATAGGCCACGCAGACAAGGCCGATGACCACAAATACTCCAATGACGGTGTTTTTTGCAGCAGACATAGATTCCTCGTTAATCATCCAGCCATTCCGCCAGCGCCTTACGTACGGAGCTGTCCAGCGGCGGAGCCGCCATGCGGCGGGATTCTTCAAATTTACGATCAAGAAAACGGCGCAGGTACGGATCCTGCGATGCATGCAGTTCTTCTCTAGTGCCTGAAAAGGCAGCTTTGCCGTTCTGGAGAACCAGCACGTGTTCGGCAATGTGATCCATGCTGCCGAGATCATGAGTGACGACCACAGTCGTCATGTCCGGGTAGCAGGATTTCATGTCCAGAAGCAGCTGATCCATCTGAGCGGCAGTGATGGGATCCAGTCCAGACGTGGGTTCGTCGCAGAACAGGACCGGAGGCTCGGTGACAATGGCCCGGGCGAGTCCTGCTCGTTTTCGCATGCCACCGGAAAGCTCTCCCGGGTAATAGTCGGCAAACTTGTCGAGGCCTACCAGCTCCAGAGTGCGCAGTGCGGCATCGCGCAGCGTCTTCCGGGGAAGTTTTGTATGTTCTACCAGGGGAAGGGCTACGTTTTCTGCCAGCGTAAGGGAACTTATGAGTGCACCGTCTTGGAAAAGAACCCCAAAACGGCGGCGTATCTTATGAAATTGGGCGTCCGACATACGGCAGATGTCGCGTCCGCCTATGCGGATACTTCCGGCAAATGGACGGTTCAGTCCCAGCAGCAGGCGCAGCAGTGTCGTTTTTCCGCAACCGGATTCTCCGAGAATAGTCGTAATGGCTCCGGCAGGAATTGTCGCGGAAAAGTCCTTCAGAACGAGATGCTCCTCATAGCCTCCGTCCAGATGTTCCATTGAGATATTCCATGCTTGCTGATTCATGTGAGCCTCAGAGCAGGAAAGAGGTGAGAACATAGTCGGCCATAAGTATGAGTACACAGCTCATAACCACGGCAGACGTAGTAGCGTTACCCACGGCTTCCGCCCCCTTGCCGTCGCTTCTTCTATGGGCGTTGTAGCCCTGGAAGCAGCAAATGGTGATGACGATAACGGCAAAAACCACGGCCTTCAGAAAGCAGCCCTGGACATCGTCCATGGTAACACTGGATTCAATACCCGAGAAGTAGCGTCCTTCATTGAGCCCGAGCAGAACACAGGCTGAAAGATAGCCGCCGAAAATTCCCACTACAGTAAAAATGGATGTAAGCAGGGGAAAGGTAAAAAGAGAGGCGAGGAGTCGAGGAGTAACAAGGTAACCGGTAGGATTGATATCCATGACTTCAAGTGCATCTACCTGATCGGAAATGCGCATGACACCGATTTCTGCAGTCATTGCGGAACCGGCACGTGCCGTGATCATGACGGCGGTAAGCACGGGAGC
>JAXVQY010000016.1:0-1941 GCA_037303805.1 bacterium
GCTTGACAAGATGACGGCCGAAAAGCAGAAGCTCGAAGCCGCGCTCAAGGAAGCTGAGGCCAAGGCTGAGGCGGCTGCACAGAATACGGCTGAATAAGTTCGAAATTCAGGTTGAACGCACGGAACTCTGTTCCGTGCGTCTTCCTTTCTTTATGGCCGGTCGTGCAGGGCCTTTTTCCGAGCTTCTCCTTTGAGGGGCTTATACTTTCATACCTGTACGTAAGCCGGACTGCCCGTTTATCATTACTCCTGTGATGCGGTGCGTGTTCCGGCCTTGTTTGTCTTTCCGCACATAGCCGAGAGCGTTCCATCGAGAGAATATGAGCGACAATGCACCTAAGCTGACCCCCATGTACCGGCAGTATCTGGATATTAAAAAGGACTATTCGGATTCTCTGCTGTTCTACCGCATGGGGGATTTTTATGAACTTTTTTTTGACGATGCCGAAGTAGCGGCGAGAGAGCTTCAGCTGGCATTGACCAGCCGCAGCCGTGATGACGGCGGCGTTCCCATGTGCGGAGTCCCGTGGCATGCTGCGGATGCCTATATCAGTCAGCTCGTAGATAAGGGGTTCAAGGTCGCCATTTGTGATCAGGTGGAAGACCCCCGGCAGGCCAAGGGCCTGGTGAAGCGTGCCGTCACCCGAGTGATAACCAGCGGTACCGTGCTGGAGGATGCCAACCTGGAGGCGAAGGCGCATACGTTTCTCGGGGCATTATATTGGAACGAGACGCGCGGAGCCGGAGGCTTTGCCTGGCTCGACGTGTCTACAGGGGCATGGACCGGCATTCAGTCTTCGCGCGAAGAAGAACTCAAACAGTGGACGCTCAAGATGGCGCCGCGTGAGCTGATCGTTCCTGATAAGGGCGAGATTCCGCTTTCTCTTTCTTCCGTTCCGGGAATGCAGGCCGTTCGTGTGCCGTTCCGCAGCCATTTTGAATTCGCCCAGGCACAGGCCCGCGTACTGACCGCGCAGCATGTACAGGAAGCTGCGGCACTGGGGCTGGAAAAAAGTCCGGAGCTCATGCAGGCCTGCGGGGCTCTCATTGCCTATCTGGAGCAGATGCAGAAGCAGGATCCGGCACAGCTGGGCCCCTTCCGTCCTCTGGAAAAGGGGCGTTATCTCATTCTTGATGAAATTACCGAGCGCAATCTGGAGCTGTTTTCCCGCATGGACGGCAAGCGCGGCACGGGAACCCTGTGGGCCGTGATGGATCATACGCGCACCCCTATGGGAGGTCGTCTTCTGGAAGAGCGTATGCGTTGTCCCTGGCGCAGACTGGACCCCATTACGGAAACGCAGGATGTCACGGAACTGTTTTTCCGGCGTGTCGATATACGTAGAGCCCTGCGCACGGCGCTGGAAGGGGTGTACGACATTGAACGTCTTTCCACGCGCATATCCCTGAATCGCTGTCAGCCTCGAGATCTGGCTGCACTGAAGGAAAGTCTTTCCATGTTGCCTGCCGTCAGGGAGGCTCTTACTCTGCCGGAAGAGGGGATGCTTTCTACGGAAAGTGAACGTAATGGAGAGAATCTGCCGCATGCACTGCGCAGGCTGGTGACCCGGTGGGACATGCTGGAAGATGTCACCGATCTTCTCAAGACTGCATTGAGGGATGATCTTCCTGCGCAGATTACGGAAGGCGGGCTTTTCCGTCCCGGCTACAACGAGGAGCTGGACGAATTGCTTGATCTCGTGGAGCATGGGGAGTCCCGTCTCCAGGCTCTTCTGCGTGAGGAACAGGAAAAGAACGACATGCCCAAGCTGAAGCTGGGGTACAACCATGTCTTCGGATATTATTTTGAGCTTTCGCGGGCACAGCAGGTTTCTGTTCCTGAATATTTCCAGCGCAGGCAGAGTCTTGCCAACAGTGAACGTTTCACAACGCCCGGTCTTCGAGAGCTGGAAGAAAAGATGCTTACCGCTTCAGAGAAAC
>JAXVQY010000017.1:0-2008 GCA_037303805.1 bacterium
GCCTTACAGGCGCACAAGAGGAACCACCGGCTATGCCGGTGGGGCCCCTTTTTATGTCTTGGAGACCCGGGGAAGCGACGGAGAGCTTTGATATCGCATCATTGTCCGCAGATGATGGGAACGTAGGAAAGATCCGTAATCGTGCGACGCAGGACGGACATAAGAGAGCGTTTTGAGCCGTGCCGCAGGAACGGACTCCGAGGAGGTCGGTCAAGTCCTGTCTTTCCCTGAGGGAAAAAGGAAGCTGCAACAGAAAAAATGACGTGCCCTCGTTGTGTTCTATCATTCCATTTTTGTACTTTGTTCTTTTCTTCTTGAGCTCTATTTGTTTTTTCTCTGGAAATAACCTTGGATGATGAAATATATCATATTGAAATAATAAAATTTTTGTTTTTGGCATGTTCCTTGCAAGAGATAAGGCAAACATTCATTGCAAAGGAGTCATCATATGGAACGCAGTCAGGCTACCAAGCTGATAAAGGAAGCAAAACTGAGCAGGCATCTGTCTTGGGAGGAAATTGCCACTCATGTAGGCGGTCATCCGGTATGGGTTACGTCTGCACTTCTGGGGCAGAACAGCATGACGGCCGAACAGGCGGCAAAGGCTGCTGAGATACTTGGTCTTTCCCCGGAAGTGGCGGAAGCTCTGCAGCAGTGCCCCATGAAGGGAACGGATACCATTGTTCCCACCGATCCGCTCATCTACCGCTTCTATGAAATCATGCAGGTCTATGGCGGCACCATCAAGGAAATCATTCATGAAAAGTTCGGCGACGGCATCATGAGCGCCATCGACTTCACCATGGACATTCAGAAGGAGGAAAATCCTCATGGTGATCGAGTGGTGGTTACGCTGAACGGCAAGTTCCTCCCCTATAAGAAGTGGTAACGTCTCGTCGGGAACTGTTTCATTATGTTTTACCTTCAAGGATATCATCATGTCTCAGCATCATACAGGGCCGGCCAGTCTGGCCGATCCGTTCAGCGCTTCCACTCGACTGGCCCATGACCATGCCGCAGTGTCCTCCTCGTCTTCTCTTGACGGCGAATCCGCCATGCTTCGGGCTGTGGAATCCTCCGTGGTTCGAAAGATATTCGGCGGCAACGACGTCAGCCGGCGTTCATTTATGAAAATGCTCGGCGCCTCTTCGGCCATGGCGGTCATCAACAGCATTTTTCCTCTGGATGCAGCCAAGGCCATGGCTCTTGACGCCATAGGTCCCATTGAAAAGAAGGATGTGAAGATAGGCTTCATGCCGCTCACCTGCGGTACGCCTATAGTTATGGCACATCCTATGGGATTCTATAAGAAATATGGTCTTACTGAAGCTCAGCCGTACAAGGCATCCGGCTGGGCCATGATACGCGACTGGGCGGTTTCCGGTCAGACGGATTACACGCAGATGCTTGCCCCCATGCCCATTGCCATGACGCTCGGCCTGGGGTCGCCCAGGATGCCTTTTCTCACTCCCGCTCTGGAAAACGTAAACGGGCAGGCCATTACCCTGCGCATGGATCACAAGGACGTGCACTCCGCCAAAGACATGAAGGGTTTCGTCTTTGCCGTGCCCTTCGACTATTCCATGCATAATCTGCTGCTGCGCTATTATCTGGCCGAAGGCGGCGTAAATCCCGATACGGAGGTGCAGATACGTATTCTGCCTCCGCCTGAAATGGTGGCGAATCTCAAGGCCGGAAATATCGACGGCTTTTTGTCCCCCGATCCGTTCAATCAGCGTGCCGTGTACGAGAAGGCAGGGTTCATTTTCATGCTCACCAGGGATATATGGCCAGGGCATCCCTGCTGTGCCTTCACCTCTTCCAAAAAGTTTGCGGAAGAGGCGCCCAATACGTTCAAGGCAATTTTCCGCGCCATCATCGACGCCACCATGTTCAGTTCCGATCCGGCCAACCGCAAGGACATAGCCAGGGCCATCGCTCCCCGCAACTATCTCAACCAGCCCGTGGAAGTGGTGGAGCAGGTGCTTACCGGCGAGTTCCCCGACGG
>JAXVQY010000018.1:0-1373 GCA_037303805.1 bacterium
GAACTTTTCAAACTTCACAACGCCGTCGCACTTGGCGAAAAGGGTGTAGTCGCGGCCCATGCCGACGTTGGTGCCGGGATAAACCACGGTGCCGAGCTGACGAACGATGATGTTGCCGGCAAGAACATGCTGGCCGCCGAAGCGCTTCACGCCTCTGCGCTGACCTTCACTGTCACGACCGTTGCGGGAGCTGCCGCCTGCTTTCTTATGTGCCATGATGAAACTCCTTGGAAATTAGCGGTACGCCCGTTAGGCAACGATACCGGTAACAGTAAGAACGGTGTATTCCTGACGATGGCCCTGGGTGCGGCGTTCGGCCTTGCGGCGCTTGTGCTTGAACACCACGACCTTGTCGCCGAGAATGTGGTCGACGACCTTGGCGGTCACCTTGGCGCCTTCCACGACGGGGGTGCCGATCTTGGTGTTCTCGCCGCCGATCATGAGCACGCGGTCGAGGGACACTTCGCTGTCCTTTTCGGCGTTCATGAGATCGACAACAACCTTGTTGCCTTCCTGAACGCGGTACTGCTTGCCGAGTACTTCAACAATAGCGTACATTAAAACCTCCGAAAAACGGGTCAGAAATGAAGCCTGCTTCCCATATTACAGGTAAACCGGCGAACCGGAAAGCCGCATCGCGGCGCACACTCCCTGAATGATGCTGGCAGGCATGATGACCTGTTCCCGTCGGTCGGTGCAGGTGCGTCCTTCGTACGAGGGACGACTTTTTCCATTACAGGCAAGTGCATAGATGTCCTGTTCGGACACACGAACGATGGTCATACTCCGTTTTCTTCCGTTTGGCAAGTCTTTTTTCGGGCACAGACGCCGTTTCCGACGAGAAGTTCAGCGCCGCTTCATCAGCCGCTCTGCCGCAGCCAGCCAGCGTTCCAGCGCGGCGTCGGCCCGGGCGCGGACCTCGTCGTCCACGTACATGGCCACCGCGGCAAGCGCGGCCGCAAGAATGCCGATGTCGTCGGTGAAGCCGAGCACGGGAATCAGATCGGGTATCACGTCCGTCGGCAGGATCAGATAGCCCAGCGCTCCGAGTATGATCGCGCGCGTCCTTGCCGGAAGGTCCCGGCGCTGAAGCGTATAATAAAGGATGAGCGCCGAGCGAAGCCCTTCCCGGCCCAGAGTCCCGGCAAAGTGCAGCAGCTTGTCCCGGAAGGCCCGTTCGGAATACGAGTTCCGGTACTTTCCGTCGTTCACGAGTTCCGGTTCCACCACCCTGCGGGAATTTTTTTCCTGTTCTTCCATCCGACGTTCTCCTGAAGCGACAGACGGAGCCGGGCTCTGCCGGTCCGGCGTCCGGTACGAAAAGGGGCCCCACCGGCATAGCCGGTGGTTCCTCTTGTGCGCCTGTAAGGCTT
>JAXVQY010000019.1:0-2144 GCA_037303805.1 bacterium
GGGAGAGCTATTTCTCTTCGTTCGGCTGATTATTATTGGGGTGACAGGGACGGCATCCCTGGAATTCAGGATGCTCCAGGCTCAGTCTGCGATGGCAGCCGAAGCAGGAACGCGCAGATTCCCTATCATGGAAGGCCATGAAGCGGCTTTCAGGTTCGCTGCTTCTCCCCTGTACGGTATGACATCCTTCAGCGGCGCTGCACGACGCGTAGGGGGACTTTTCCTGCGAGGGGCTGTAGTGGCATATAGCACAGCGGGGTTTGTGATGGCAGGTATCACAGGGGACATCGCTGTGGGAAGTATGGTTGAAGGTTACCGCCATGCGGGGGGAGTCCTCGCCGCCAAGTACGATGGGGTTTTTCGGATACTTGAGATTGGCCTTGAAGTCCTGGGCTTGTGCCGGGGCACACCAGGCGAGGGAGATAAGGAGGGTAAGGATAAAAAGCGGTTTCATGCGCAGTCTCCCGGTAGAGAGGGAAAAATGCCCGGAGGCAGTGGCTAGAATTGGTTCCAGAAGGAGGGCTTAAGAGGTATCAGTCCCTTCTGGGCGGCAATAATGTCCATGTGCATCATGCCAAGTGCCATGGCGTCCATGTCAGGCGTACCGTCGCGTTCCCGGAGGTCCACGACGGGACAGTAGCTCTTGCACTTGGTGCACCAGTCGATGCGTTCGCCTCTGCTGTTCTCGCTTTCCCGAAGGAATTCCATAACGCCGGAACCTTCCTTGCCGCAGGAAGGACAGGCACCTCGCCGAAAATGCCATTCGGTGCCGCAAAGAGAGCAGTGCAGATGCTTTTTTCCTCCTCCTCCGGCCAGGAAGGCGTTCTTCTCATCAAAGATGCGTTTGTCCAGGTAGCCGATGGAGGGATAAGAGCCGCATACGGGACAGAAACCCTGCATCCATGAGGCGGGACGTTCATCCCACGGAGCGTCGTATGTTGCCGCCAGCGTGCGCAGCACGGGGCCGACAATCGTTTCCAGTGCGAATAGAAGCACGGACGGCGGAATGTTCGACTGGTCAGCAGCTTCGACAAGAGCTGTATCATGACCCGTAAGAAGAGTGTCTGCGGTGCGCAGGCACATGTCTTCCTTGCTGAAAAAGGCCGTCAGAGCCTCAGAGTGCTCGGCCATTCCGGGGAGTCGGCCCAGAGGAGGCAAAAGCGCGTCTGCGGATGCCCGCAGAAGAGGAAAAAGGCCGCTCAAGGAAACGCCTGCCAGAATCGGGGCTCCTTGCTGAGCGCGTTCCTGACGCCAGGGCGGCAGAACAAAACCGCTTTTTTCCAGCATGGGAGCCAGTTTTTCCGGCAGTGCCGCGCGTACCTCAAGAAGAGGGGCGAACGCGTTCAGCACCGGTGCAAGTACGGGCCTGCGTTCGGCAATGCCGGCAAGGGTTTCTGAAACGGTCTGACGGGATTCGGCCATGATGACTCCTGAAAAGCTGTGGGCGGCAGTGCCGCCGGTGATGCAAGGTTATGGAGATTGCCGCTCACGAGTTCATGCCGGAGCGGCTTTTAGGTCCGGCGCTCCGGCATTTTCCTAGCCGAAGCTGGCAAACTCGTGATAATACTTGGGTTCTTCCGCCAGAAGATAGATGACGCTGACGTCTTCCGTGTCCACAAGGCGGGCCTTGGGGTAGCGCTCCTTGATGCGTGCCAGACGTTTTTCGCCCTCTGCCAGAACCTCTGCACGTTCACCGAAGAACATGGCACCCGTGGGACAGGTTTTCACGCACATGGGCTGGAGTCCCGCGGAAACACGGTCGATACACATATCACACTTGGTCAGCATTTTGGTTTTTTCATTGTACCGGGGGATGTTGTACGGACATGCTTCAATAATCGCTTTAATGTCTGCCGGAGCGAGCTGAGCGCATTTTTCCGTGACGAGCACGGCACCGGTGGCCTTGTCCTGAATCATGGAACCGGGAACGGCCAGATTGGCGAGATCCACGCATATGGGGGTCAGGCAGTGGCGGCACTGGTCGGGGAAGAAGTTCCACACCACATTGCCTTTTTCATCGAGATGCTCGTGAAAACGGACGATTTTAAGGTTGTAGGGATTGAGATCCGGGGGGTTCTGATGGGAACCCCGCTGCTTGGTGACGTTGGCGGGCAGATTATGCCACTCCTTGCATGCCAGCTGGC
>JAXVQY010000020.1:0-2165 GCA_037303805.1 bacterium
CCTTTTCGGTACGCTGAGCGCTTTCCAGAGAATCCTTCAGAAGCTTCCGCTCGTACAGCTGATACTGCTTTTCCTGCCCCACTTCACGAAAGCAGAGCACGACCTCTTCAGGCAGTGTTTCATCAAAAAGCACCCGAATACTGACCCAGCGATACTCATCGCCGAAACGCCGCCGAAAGTCTCCGCCGAAGTCGCGCACTTTCCTTGAAACGAGATCTCTGATGCTCTCGCAGGAAAAATTGCGGAGATATTCTTCCTGCGCATCGGGCTCGATGGCCTCGACAATCAACTGCAAAAGTTTGTGGTACGGTCCCGTCTGGGGGAGCTCGTTGAGAACAAGTTCAGAAGGCTTGATGGCCTCATAGGTTTCCCGGTTGAAGTTGACCCGGTACAGGGCATAATAGGAATTTCCCAGAACACGCACAGTCTCATTGACTTTACCCATGAGTCTGTTCGCACGCACGTATCTCCAGGAGTGCAGGAAGAGGACCATTAAAAATATGGCCGAGAACAGCATGAGAATCCATACCAGAAGATCGGCTTCCTTGAGAATTTTATCTCTCGGAACGGTTACAATAGTATACCATCCGTTTTCCATTCTTGAGTAATACACGGAACGTTCAATTCCGTCACTTCCGACAATAAATGATGTATGCAATTCAAAAACATTGTTTTTTATTTTTTCAACGATATTTTTAATATATTTATTTATGTCGTTATCTGTAGATGGTTCATTTATATTTTTATATAGTACAGTTCCATTACTATCACATAGGAAGAGAGAATGATTATACTTGTTATGCTGAGAAAGAATTTTGAACTGAAAATTATTCGGAAAAATATCGAACACCAGCACGGCATCGGTCATTTTGCACTTTCTGGCAGCAGTGATGACGGGCAAACCGGTGATGGAATCCTCATAAACATCTGTAAAAATTATTTTTCCTGGGGACTCCACAGCCTTGATGAACCACTCCCGACTTTCAGGATCAACTTGTGCAAGCCTGTCCGTCATCTTGCCGTCCATATCCACCACATCACCGTGCAGTATGATATAGGGATTGACGACATTCTTTCCCAGAACGGTCTGTATTCTGTCGAAAAAAATCTTCATCCACGTCATCATGTATTTGGAGTCGCCCTCCAGAAGACGCGTGTCGATGGATACAGATCCGAAGGATAACAGGGTTTCGTACACAGCCAGATTGCTCCGCTCTTCCGCAGCATAATTGCTGGCCAGCGTCATACCCGTGATTCTGGCATTGCGGAGAAGTATGTCACGAAAGACATGAATCCCCACACCGGAAAGAGTGACGACCAGCAGGAACAAAATGATATTGAAATATATCCCGTACGGAAAAAATCTGGAACGCATGAACATCCTTTAAAAATACCGCGCTTTCTCCAGCGGAACGGAACCGGGGCCGACGGATTCCGACATCTCCCCCCGGTTCTCTTTCGTGAAAGAAAAGATCAGTCAAAAGCCGTTGCTATGGCCTGCACGGCTGCATGATATCGTCGGGAGACCTCAGGCATCATGGAAGCGGCCCCTGCCATGTCATGCGCCCGCAGAAGGTTAACCTGCCCCTCCAGCAGCTTGAAAAGCTCCACAACGGACAAATTGCCGCACACCCCCTTCAACGTATGGGCGGCCTCCAGCGCCGCGGCTTCATCGTCATTCCGAAAAGCCGTCTCCAGCCGGCCGAAACTGGAGTCCGCCGGAAACTTCTTCAGCAGGCGCATCAGAAGCGCCTCACTCCCCATGCAGCGTTCCAGCATCTCTTCAACCAGTATGCCGCCCTCAACCAGTATGTCCCTCATATGGGCGTCCATTTTCACTTCTCCTCTTTTTGGGGCCAATACAGTCTGGCAAGCTCGTCCTCCACAGAAAAAAATCTGTCCAGAAGCCGCGGATTGAACACTCCGCACTTGCCTTCTCGGATCATGTTCAGAGCTTCTTCCCGGGGGAACGCTCCCTTATAGCAGCGCCTGCTCACCAGAGCATCGTACACATCCGCCAGGGCCACTATCTGTGCCCAGATGGAAATTTCATCTCCCTTCAGACCGTCAGGATAACCTCTGCCGTCCCACCGTTCATGATGATGACGGGCAATATCATAGGCATACCGATTCGACGCATGCTCACGCAGCTGAGGAATTTTCTC
>JAXVQY010000021.1:0-2186 GCA_037303805.1 bacterium
CGTGATCGGCGAAATTCTCCAGCATGGGCATGAAATAGGCCGCATGTTCCGACTTGGTGGCAAGCTTGATGGGCTTGCGGGCTTTCTTCTGGGTTTCCACAAGGTACTCCGTTATTCTGGCAGAGGCTCTGCCCTCTCGTAAAATTCCGGGTGCGCCCCGCGCTCCTGAAAAGGCCGCGACAAAAGACTCGCTTTCCGGCGCTGTAAAAATATGGGCGTAGGACAAATAAGCCCGGCCGTCAAGTGTCGCTGACGCTTGACGGCACAGTGGTACCGCGGAAAACACAGCCGAAACGGCATCCTCCGTCATGGCATCCGCACAACGAAAGTTTACCGTCGTATCAGGCCTGTATGGTTTTCCTTGCCCATCCTTGTGGAGTGGCATACAACGAACACATGAACATCGTACGCTCCTTAGCACTGCTGACGCTGCTTATCGTGTTGGTTCCGGTGATGCTGCGGGCAGAAGACTCCGAGCCTGATCCCGTGCTTCCGGGAGAAACCGTTCTCTGGACCAATCTGGAAGAAGGGCTGGACATGACGCGTCTGGCCTACACGGAACGGAAAGACGGAGAATTTTCGCGCCGCATCATCATTCGCGTTCTGCGCTTCGACACCGAGCGTTACGATTTCCGGCTGTTCAGTTCCCGATGGGAAGGACAGAGTGTCCCCACCATGCGCGAATGGGCCGAAGGCAAACACCTGACGGCCGCGATCAATGCCAGTATGTATCTTAAAGACGGACAGACCTCCACGGGATACATGCGCAGCGGAGAACGTACCAACAACAGCCGCATCGTCAGCCGTTACGGCGCCTTTTTCGTGGCCGGGCCTCGCGAAGAAGACCTGCCTCGCGCCGCCGTGCTTGACCGCAGCGTAGACGACTGGCAGACACTGCTGCCCCGCTACGATACCGTGGTGCAGAATTTTCGCCTCATGGGACCGGACGGACAGCAGATATGGCCCGAAGACGGCCCGCAGCATGCCATTGCCGCCATTGCAGAGGACATGAACGGACGCATCCTTTTCCTTCACTGTTCCGACCCCACCTCCGTGCATGACTTCGTGGAAGCACTCAAGGCTCACAGCGATCTCAATCTCAACAGCGCCATGTATGTCGAGGGCGGCAGCGAGGCTTCATTGCTGCTCAGTCTGCCGGAACGATTCCATCTCTGGAACGGCATGACTCCTGCATCCTATATGTTTTCCTCCCGCGGAGACGCCATTCCGCTGCCCAACATTCTCGGTGTCGTCCGTCGACAGGCCTCCCGCCCCTGAATAGCCTCCGGGACTCATCCGTCATTCCGGCACCTGCTCCGTCATGGAGTCATCGGCGTCATGATCCGGGGGCCGGTCGTCCGACCCTGTTTCCGCATCTTCCGTCAGCATATCCCGCAGTCGACGAGCGGCGAGACTCAAGGTATGGGCCTCATACTCCAGCAGACTGATGCGACGTGGCGGAAGCCGGTCCGTGAGATTCACGACGAACACCTCTCCGTCCTCCAACGCCTTCTTCGCAGCCTGCTCCGGAAGAAAGCCTATTCCGAAACCGTGCCTGGTCAGTTCCAGCACCAGCTCCGAAGTATCCGGTTCCATGGCCGGATCGAGCTCCAGCCCCCGCTCCTTGCACAAACCTTCCAGAAACTCGAAGGTGAGTGTTCCTCTCTTGTGGCAGATGAGCGGATAGCGCAGCAGCTCTTCCAGAGGTACCGTTCGTCCTTTGACGGCCTCGAAGGAAGGCGATGCAACGAAGACATCATGAAACGAGCTGAGCCTCGTCTCTTTAAGGAAGGGAAAGCCTCCTCCGGAAACTGCCGCAACTGCAAAATCTATGGCTCCGGACTTGAGTTCCTCCACGGCCTGACGCGACGTGCCTCCGTACAGGCGCAGCCTCACTCCGGGATAGCTTGCATGAAAACGGTCAAGCCTGGACAGAACCCAGCTGCGCAGTGCCGTTTCACTTGCTCCCACGGCAACGCTTCCCGACTGCAGCCCCACAGCTTGTTCCAACTCTTCACGCCCGCGCCGGAACTGCTCACACCCCGCTTCCACATGAACATAAAACAGACGTCCCTCGGGCGTAAGCTCCACACCGCGTCGGTTGCGTATGAACAGGCGACAGCCCAGCTCCCGTTCCAGCGCCGCCATGGAGCGGGACACCGCAGGCTGACTGGTGAACAGCATGG
>JAXVQY010000022.1:0-2259 GCA_037303805.1 bacterium
ACCATCATGGCGCGGCCGCCGAGCACGTAGCTCGGGCGCACGATGATGGGGTAGCCTATGCGGGCGGCCTCTTCCTTGGCCACGTCCAGAGAGATGCAGGTGCCGTTCTGGGGCTGGAGAAGATGCAGCTTCTGGATGAGAGCCTGGAAGCGTTCGCGGTCTTCGGCGCGGTCGATGGCGTCGGGGCTGGTACCGAGAATCGGCACACCGGCACGCTGCAGCGGCACGGCAAGATTCAGCGGGGTCTGACCGCCGAACTGCACGATGACACCGTCGGGCTGTTCGGTCTTCACGATGTGCATCACGTCTTCAAAGGTGAGCGGCTCGAAGTACAGACGGTCGGAGGTGTCGTAGTCGGTGGATACGGTTTCAGGATTGGAGTTGACCATGATGGCTTCCACGCCCTCATCGCGCAGGGCAAAGGAGGCATGACAGCAGCAGTAGTCGAACTCGATGCCCTGACCGATGCGGTTGGGGCCGCCGCCGAGAATGATGACCTTCTTGCGGTCATGCACGTCGAGTTCCCGGCCGGTCTCGTAGGTGGAGTAGAAATAGGGGGTATAGGCTTCGAACTCGGCGGCGCAGGTATCCACGAGGTAGTATACCGGCTCCGTGCCGGTGGCCTTGCGCAGGGCCGCCACGTCGCTTTCGGGGCGTTTCCACATTTCGGCAAGCTGCTTGTCGGAGAAGCCGAATTCCTTGGCACGGCGCAGCAGACGGACGAGTTCGGGATTGTCCGGCGTCATGGAATTGCCGAGAGCGAAGTCTCTGAGGTCGCCTTCCATCTTCACGATGTCGCGGATCTGGCGCAGGAACCACAGATCGATGGCGGTGACGGCATGAATTTCTTCCGGCGTCATGCCTGCGAGGATGGCGTGACGCAGGGCAAAAATGCGCTTGGAGTTCGGCGTGCGCAGCTTTGCCATGATCTCGTCCATGGAGGGCAGAGGATCGCGGAAGTGACTGCCGAGGCCGGGAGCTCCGACTTCCAGAGAGCGGAGACCCTTCTGCAGGGCTTCCTTGAAGGTACGGCCGATGGCCATGGTCTCACCTACGCTCTTCATGGACGTGGTGAGCTCGTCCTTCGCTCCGGCGAACTTCTCAAAGGTGAAACGCGGAATCTTGACCACGCAGTAGTCGATGGCGGGCTCGAAGCTGGCCATGGTCTCGCGGGTGATGTCGTTGGGAATTTCGTCCAGCGTGTAGCCGATGGCGAGTTTGGCGGCAATCTTGGCGATGGGGAAGCCGGTGGCCTTGGACGCCAGAGCGGAGGAGCGGGACACGCGGGGGTTCATTTCGATGACCACAAGCTCGCCGTTCTCGGGATTGAGACCGAACTGCACGTTGGATCCGCCGGTCTCTACGCCGATTTCACGCATGATGGCGATGGAGGCGTCACGAATCTTCTGATATTCCACATCGGTGAGCGTCTGCACCGGAGCCACGGTGATGGAGTCGCCGGTGTGTACACCCATGGGATCGAGGTTTTCAATGGAGCACACGATCACGCAGTTGTCCTTGCGGTCGCGCATGACTTCCATTTCGATTTCCTTCCAGCCGAGCACGGACTGTTCAATCAGCACTTCGCTCGTGAGGGAGGCGTCGAGACCGCCCGCGGCGATTTCTTCCAGATCTTCCTGGTTGTAGGCCACTCCGCCGCCGGAGCCGCCCAGTGTGAAGGCCGGACGGATGATGAGCGGGAAGGGCATTTCCGCGGCAATACGCCGCACGTCTTCCATGTTGCGGGCGATTTCGCTGCGGGGCACCTTGATGCCGATGTTTTCCATGGCGGCGCGGAACAGCTCGCGGCTTTCGGCCTTTTCGATGACCTTGGCGTTGGCGCCGATGAGTTCGACGCCGCATTCCTTGAGCACGCCCATTTTTTCCAGAGCAAGGGCGGTGTTCAGGCCGGTCTGACCGCCGAGTGTGGGCAGAATGGCATCGGGCCGTTCTTTGCGGACGATGGCGGCCACGGTTTCGGGTTCGATGGGTTCGATATAGGTCCGGTCGGCAAGACCGGGATCGGTCATAATGGTAGCCGGGTTGGAATTGACAAGGATGACTTCGTACCCTTCTTCCTTGAGGGCCTTTACGGCCTGGGTACCGGAATAGTCGAATTCACAGGCCTGGCCGATGACAATGGGGCCCGAACCTATGACCATAATGCGCTTAAGGTCTGTACGCTTAGGCATATTCCGCTCCTAAAGTAGGTTTAAACTTGCGTATGATTACACGTTGCCCCGAGATAATCAAGCGTTG
>JAXVQY010000023.1:0-2386 GCA_037303805.1 bacterium
CCACGCCCATGTAGATTTCGTCGCAGTCAATGGAAACTTCTTCAATGGGTTCGTATTTCTGACCGTCTATTTCCTTGAAAATGACTTCGGGACGGCCCACGGTGAGCTCGAAGCCTTCGCGGCGCATGGTTTCCACGATGATGGCCATCTGGAATTCGCCGCGGCCCTTGACGAGGAAGGCGTCGCGATCTTCCGTGTCTTCGACCTTGATGGACACGTTGCGCAGGGCTTCGCGGTCGAGGCGTTCGCGGATCTTGCGGGCCTGCACGAGCTTGCCGTCGCGGCCGGCGAGGGGCGAGGTGTTGATGCCGAAGCGCATGGACACGGTGGGATCGTCCACCTTGATGCGGGGCAGCGGAGAAGGATCGGCGGCGGTGCAGATGGTGTCGCCGATGGTTACGTCCTCAATACCGGCCATGACCACGATGTCACCGGCATCGACTTCATCCACGTCCACGAGGTTCTTGCCCTTGTACACCTGGAAGCGGGTGGCACGCAGAGGACGGGGCTTGCCGTCTTCGCCTATGCATACGAGAGCATCCTTGGTGTGGGCGTGGCCGTTGCGGATACGACCCACGGCCAGACGTCCGAGGTAGTCGGAATAATCGAGATCGGCCACGAGCATGTGGAAAGGCATGGCCGGGTCGTAGGACGGCGCGGGGATGTATTTCAGAATGGCATCGAACAGCGGAGAAAGATCTTTGCGCTCATCGTTCAGGTTGTTCATGGCCACGGCGTCGCGGCCGATGGCGTAGAGCACCGGGAACTCAAGCTGACTTTCGTTGGCGTCGAGGTCGATGAAGAGGTCGTACACCTCATTGAGCACTTCCTCGGGACGAGCATCCTTGCGGTCGATTTTGTTCAGCACCACGATGACGGGCAGAGAAAGCCCCAGAGCCTTGCGCAGCACGAAACGGGTCTGAGGAAGCGGACCTTCCGAAGCGTCCACCAGGAGAATGACGCCGTCGACCATGGAGAGGGCGCGTTCCACTTCACCGCCGAAGTCGGCATGGCCGGGAGTGTCCAGAATGTTGATGCGCACGCCCTTCCAGCCCACGGCACAGTTCTTGGCGGAAATGGTAATGCCGCGTTCGCGTTCCAGATCCATGCTGTCCATGAGACGGTCGTCCACCACCTGATCGGCGCGGAACATGCCGCTCTGTTTGAAAAGGCCGTCCACCAGCGTCGTCTTGCCGTGGTCGACGTGTGCAATGATGGCGATATTGCGGAGAGATTCGTTACGGGCGAGAGAACTCACGTTCGTTTTCCTTTGTTGAAACTTGTTCTTCCGAAATTGTCACAGCCGCACGGAACACACGGAAGGAACGGCGTTGTCACCGTTCTGTGGTCGTATCCGACTCATTCACATGACCTTTTCGGTATGAGACAGTCTGAAATCGGCCGTGTGAATGTGTCCCGGGAAAGAAGCGAACCGGGCAGAGCCATGCTCCGACAGCTGCATGAATACTCTTTGAAACAGCGAAGTATAAATAAAGTAAACGGATATTGCAAGCAGAGCATCACGGTGTTTCCCGGAAAAGGGCAGGGCCGTAAAAGCTGCGCCGGTTGGCAATTCCTCAACCGACTTTCAGAGAAAATATCGTTTTCCGCTGTTGATATTTTTTAATATAACCTATTTATAATACTGTATATTATCCTCACTCTCAATGCTTTTTGAAGAGTTCGTTACGGGCAGCTTATGATGCCTTCGGACCAGAGGCAGGCACCGCAGGTGGGGAGGTTGTTGCCGTAGCAGTCGGGGAGGGAATTTTCCCAGTTGTCGCACTGGGAGCAGCGGCAGCAGGGGGAGAACTCGAAGTTGCGGACACGATTTCGGAAGTCGGCGTAGTCGGGGCTTTGCCAGATGTCGGAGAGGGGGGTGTCACGCACGTTGCCGAAAAAGTGATGTTGATTGACCCGGGTTTTTCCGCCCCAGTACAGCCGCGAGGTCCGCAGCAGAGACATGCACGGGCTGACGAAGCCGTCGTGCCGCACGAAGCACATTCCCTCGTCGATGAAGCGGCAGTGTCGTGCGTTGCGGTACAGCTTCTGACCGGAGAGGAAGATTTCGCACATGCCCGCGCTCAAAAGTCCCGCGGCGGCCTGCGCCACGCCGGGCTGCGTCCAGTCCATGAGCGGCACATGGATGCGCGGAGCCGAAGGCGGCACGTTGTCCCCGCCGAAATCACTGCCGATGACGTTTTTATAGAGAAGCTCTTCTTCGGTGCGCTTATCTGTGGGGATGACGTGAGAGATGTTCACCTCGTTCACGCGGTAGTAGCTGGCAAAGTAGGGCAGTTCCGCAAGATCCCGTACATTGCTTTTCATGATGACAAAGGCCATTCCCAGTCTGACTTCCCGACTCATCCCGAAGCGCAGCTGGTTG
>JAXVQY010000024.1:0-2443 GCA_037303805.1 bacterium
AGACTCAGTCCGAGCACGCCGAAATCCGTGCCTCCGGTTTCCACTTCCTGATAGGTCACACCGGACCATGCGTAGGAATAGCCCTGCGGCAGAGAGGCCGCCACACGCTCCAGCGCGGCTATGGCCTGACCGGAACTGACCCCTGCGGCGGAATTGCCCGTTATCTTGGCCGACAGAAGTCCGTTGAAATGGGAAACCGTTCCCGGCCCTCCGCTGGTCTCTACCGTGACCAGCGACGTCAGCGGAATCTGATCCCCGGAAGAAGACGTCACGTACAAAGAGCGCATGCTGTCAGGCAGACTGCGGTATGACTCGTCTGCCTGCATCATGACCTTGAAGGTGCGGCCGGACAGGTTGAAATCATTGATATAGGTGGAACCCAGCGTCGCACCGAGCATGTTGTATACCTGACCGGAATCGACGCCGGACATCATGGCCTTCTCCTTGTTCAGCTTTACGAACAGACGAGGAGATTCCACATTGAAGGCGCTGCTGACGCCGACAAGCTCCGGCTGACGCGACGCTTCGGCGGCAAAGCGGTCGGCCACTTCGGCAAGTTCGGCCGGGGTACCGGACGTGGTCTGGATTTCCATGTCGAAACCGCCGGTATTGCTCATGCCCATGATGGGCGGAGGGTTGAAGGGCAGAACGAGACCGCGGCTCTCACGCAGACCGAGCGCATAGATCTGCCGCAGCGTATCGGCGACACCGAGACCGGGCTTCGTGCGTTCGTCCCATGGCTTCAGCTGGATGAACAGCGTACCGGCACTGGTGTCGAGCGTACTGTTGATGAGATCATACCCCGACAGGCTGAGTACGTGCTCCACGGCAGGAAGACGCCCGACGGCCTCGCTCACGCTGGTGACGAGTTCCCTGGTCTTCGGCAGAGCCGATCCTTCCGGCAGCGATATGGTGCACATGAGCGAGCCCTGGTCCTCTTCCGGTACCAGGGTGGTGGGAACCCGGGTGAAAAGTTCCGCCGTTCCCAGACAGATCACGACGAGAATGACGCAGGCAATCAGACCGTGCCGCAGAAAGAACGTCACGAGGCGTGCGAATCCTTCGGTCAGGGCATCGAAAAAGCGGTTGAACCAGCGGAACGGAGCCCACGGTTCCCGGTGCTTTTCCTTCAGAATCTGCATGCACAAGGCAGGGGTGAGCGTCAGCGCCACCACACCGGAAATGACCACGGCCATGGCAATGGTCACGGCAAACTGCCGGTACATGACACCGGCAAGGCCGCCGAGAAAACCCACGGGAATGAACACGGAACAGAGCACGAAAACAATGGCGACGACGGCCGATGTCACCTCGTTCATGGCTGCCGCCGTGGCCCCGGCCACATCAAGCCCTTCGGTACGGAGTACGCGCTCCACATTTTCCAGCACGACGATGGCATCGTCCACCACCATGCCGATGGCCAGCACAAGGGCAAAAAGCGTGAGCGTGTTGATGGAAAAATCCAGCAGGTACACGCCCGCAAAGGTACCGATCAGAGCAATCGGCACGGCCAGACACGGAATGAGCGTGGCTCGCCAGTCCTGAAGAAAAAGATACACCACGGCGAACACGAGGAGCATGGCTTCCACCAGCGTCCGCACCACCTCTTCCACGGAAAGCCGCACGAATATGGTGGTATCATACGGTACCATGTAGTCCATGCCCGCAGGGAAGAACCGGGACTGTTCCTCCATGTAGGCGGCCACACGTTCGGCGGTCGCAAGCGCGTTGCTGCCCGGCGCAAGAAATATGGCCAGCGGCACGGCCGTGGCTCCGTCGATGGCGCAGGCGAAATTGTAGCTTTCCGCACCGAGTTCCACCCGGCCCACATCGCGCAGACGAAGCACGCCGCCTTCCGGCGAAGCCCGAAGTATGATGTCCCCGAACTGCTCCGCCGTCACGAGGCGTCCCTCACTTTCCAGCTGCCAGGTCATGGTCAGGGATTCCGAACCGGGCTGACTGCCCACGCTGCCCAGAGAATACTGCGCATTCTGGTCGTTCACGGCCTGAGCAATATCGCTGGTGCTGATGCCGAGCTGGGCCATACGGGGCGGATCAAGCCAGATGCGCATGGCATGATTGCGGCTGCCTATGATCTGCGCCTGCCCCACACCGGGCACACGCTTGAGCCCGTCGAGCAGGTTCACGAGAGCGTAATTGCTGAGGTACGTGGCATCGTATCTTCCCTCCCGGGAATACAGGGCCACGATTTCCAGAATGGCGGGAGAAAAGGTATCGACCGTCACACCGTACTGCCGGACGATTTCCGGCAGCATGGGGGTGGCGGCCTGTACTCTGTTGTTCACGTTCACCTGGGCCATATCGGCATCGGTGCCCACGGCAAAGGTCACCGAAATCTGCATGGCCCCGCTGGAGGAGCTGACGGAACTCATGTAGATCATGTCGGACACGCCGTTGATCTGCTCCTCGATGGGAGTGGCCA
>JAXVQY010000025.1:0-2457 GCA_037303805.1 bacterium
CCGAGGCCATCATCGCCGACTATCGCTACGGTTACATCAGCTCCCTGCTGCGGGGAGTGCTGACGCGGCGTGACGACATCGCCCAGCGCATGGATCTGTCCGACAGAGCCGACCGCATTCTTACGCATCAGTTCCTCGGTCCGCTCATCATGCTCGCCATCATGTACCTCATGTACCGCATCACGTTTACACTCGGCGAGATCCCCATGCAGTGGGTGCAGGATCTTTTCGGATGGATGCGCAACCTGGTGGACAGCAATATGGCCGACGGTGTGCTGAAATCCATGATCACGTCGGGCATCATCGACGGTGTGGGCGGCGTCATGTGTTTTGTACCGCTCATTCTGCTGATATTCATGCAGATAGCCATTCTGGAAGACTCCGGCTATATGGCCCGCATGGCGTATATGCTGGACAGAATTTTCCGCATTTTCGGACTGCACGGAGCTTCCGTGGTCCCGTATATACTCGGCGGCGGCATTGCCGGCGGCTGTGCCGTGCCGGGCATCATGGCCGCCCGTACCTTGCGCAGTCCCCGTGAAAAGCTGGCGACGCTTCTGACCGTGCCTTTCATGGCCTGCGGAGCCAAGCTGCCGGTGTTCATCGTTTTTGCCGGTGTGTTCTTCCCCGGCAAGGAAGCCCTCGTCATGTTCGGGCTTACGCTGACCGGCTGGGTCGTGGCCATGCTGGCCGCGCGTTTCCTGCGTTCTTCCTTCATCAAGGGCCCGGCCACGCCTTTCGTCATGGAGCTTCCTCCCTACCGCATGCCTACGCTTCAGGGCATGATCATTCATGCCGGTGAGCGTACCTGGGAATATCTCAAGAAGGCCGGAACCGTCATTCTCGCCATATCCATCGTGGTGTGGGCGGCCATGGCGTATCCCGGACTGCCGGAGGACAGAGTACAGGCGCATGAGACCACGCTGGCGGAACTTCAGAGTCAGCTCAAGTCCGCTGAACCCGATTCCGCGCTGTATCAATCCCTTGAGAAGAGCATACGGAACGAGAACGGACGGTTCAGCGAGGAGACGCTGCGCCATACCGTGGCCGGACGCATAGGGTCCGCCATGGAACCCGTGACCAGGTATGCCGGTTTCGGCTGGGAAGCCAACATTTCCCTGCTCGGAGGTCTGGCCGCCAAGGAAGTCATCGTTACCACGCTGGGGACGGCCTATTCGTTGTATGATACGGAAAATGACTCCGGTTCACTCGCGCAGTTCATTGCCCGGGACGACAACTGGAACATTCCCTCCGTGGTGTCGTTCCTGCTGTTCGTGCTTCTGTATGCTCCCTGTTTCGTGAGCCTCGTCACCATCCGCATGGAAACCGGTTCCGTGAAATGGGCGCTGTTCAGTTTCGTGTTCAATACCTGCGTGGCCATGCTCGTGGCTACCACGGCATATCAGATTCTTTCCCGCTGCTGAGAAAGGAGATATTCCGAAAAGATAAGGGGCGACCGTCTTCCCGGACGGTCGCCCCTTGGTATTTCCGATGTTGCCGGATGCACGACGGATCCTGAGAACGGAGAGCCGCGCCGAAAGGGAACTATCCTGCAATGATCCGGAAAAGCATGGAATTTTCCAGAACCAGTGCCTTGTTGTGAACGAAGAACACGGTACCGTCTTCCGGGGCACGCACCTCCCAGCGGGGCGAACCGTCATAGGGATCGAGAATGCGCGCCAGTACCTGGTCCCTTCGCACGGTATCGTTGGGCCTGCACAGGCAGTACATGATTCCTGCTCGTCGGGCCTTCACGTTGATGAGAGACTCTTCCTGAATGATTTCCGAATGATAGCCGGGATGTGTACGGCAGCGGATAATGTGATGCAGCGACATGAAACGCAGTATGGCGGCCAGGCTCTCATTGGCCGTATCGGCGTTGATGGTGCCGGTATGGCTGTCGTAGACGGAAAAGGCCTGCGTGTCCCATACCTGCCAGTTGTAGTTGAGCGTCGCGGTGTCGATGGGGCGGGGAGAGCGGACCAGCGTATAGGGCAGACCGAATCCCTTGGCGAGTTCCATGTCCTCATAGCCCGTGTGTATGGTGCGGACATGAGGAATGAAGTCTCCCGACTGATAGTAGCTGGTCAGCTGCACGCCGAATCGGTAGCCCTGTATCTGTTCGAAGAGCGCGGAAGCAATGCGCTGAGTGGTTTCTCCCCGGCTGTAGCCCGGGAACATGTTGTTGATGTCCGTGTTGTCCATGGCCCAGAACCGTTTGCCGATGTTCTTGGCAAAGGGATTGGGGGAGGGATTGACGAGTATTTCGTTTCCTTCCACGATGGAGCCGTTTTCTTCCATGTCCTGAAGACGGTTCACCAGCTGCGAACAGACGAACTGCTGCTGAAGTTCGTCGCCGCGTATGGCGCCGACGACGGCAATGCTCCTGCTGCCGGAGCCGAAACGGAAGCCGTGGATGCGGAATTCGTCACGGAAAGGAGAGGGAAGAACAAAAAG
>JAXVQY010000026.1:0-2466 GCA_037303805.1 bacterium
GTACGGGCGATAACGTCGTTCTGCAGGTCACGGGACAGATCGCAGAAGTAGGCGCTGTAGCCGGCGATACGAACCAGAAGGTTGCGGTAGCTGTTCGGATCCTTCTGTGCCGCTTCCAGCGTGGCACGGTTCACAACGTTGAACTGCAGGTGCCACAGCTTCAGGTCGCACCACGTACGGATGATGTCCATCACCTTGCGGGTGCCTTCTTCTCCGGCCACCGACTTCGGCGACAGCTTGATGTTCAGAAGACGCGACGCACGGTTGATCATGCCGTAGTTCTTGGTGTGGTAGTTCGACAGAAGGTCGGCGGTAGGACCGTTGTCGTCGGCGCCCTGAGATGCGGAGGAGCCGTCGGACAGAGCCGTCCAGGCCTTACGGCCGTTAGGCGTGGCGCAGATCACGTTGCCGAACGGAACGTGAGACGTGATCGGCACGTAACGGACGTCCACATGGATGCCGCGCTCACGGCTGCTCTTCTCGGCTTCCACCTGCGTGAACCGGTCGATATCCTTCGCGATGCTGTCCGCATACGGATCGTTGTTGCCGTAACGGGGCGCGCTCTTCAGCATTTCCTGAATAGGTTCGTAGCCCACGAAGTCGGCGTTGATGGCATCCAGAACTTCCTTCATCGTCAGCTTCTTGTCTTCGAACACGAGCTTCTTGATGGCGGCCAGAGAGTCCGTCACCGTCGCATAGCCGAGGAATTCGAAGTAGGAGAAGTCCACGCCGCCGGGGATCTTCTCGGTGTGAAGGTCAAGGGCGTTCTCCATGCACAGGTTGTGCAGCACGGAGGACAGAGGCGCAGCAAAGTGCAGAGGACGCAGACGGTCCACGATGTGCTGCTGCTGGAACGCCTTGTGCAGCAGGTTCATGTGCTGCTTCTTGTAGGCTTCGTAGAATTCTTCCCAGGTCTTGAAGCTGCAGGGATCGCCGGTTTCCAGACCGATGAGCTCGTCACCGTAGTGAGCCATGCGACCGTTGTGCAGAACCATTTCCAGAGCGGCACCGAAGTTGATGTACACGCAGCCGGAGGTATAGGTGTCGCGGTTCGGATGACGGGTTTCCGTGCAGCCGGACACGGCGTAGTCCAGAGCTTCGTTCACCGGTACGCCCTTCACCGTGTTCAGGAACACCACTTCTTCGTCGTTGATCAGCTTCGGGAAACCGGAGCCGTCCTTCACGGTCAGCGCCACTTCGTACATGAAGCGTTCGGGGGTGCGGGAATGAATTCGGGCAGCCAGGTCAGGGTAGTTCAGCGGGAATTCACGCTTGGATTCCAGGAACAGGTACGAAAGGTCGTTCGTCGCGTCCTCACCGTCGGGAGTCTGGCCTCCGATGGTCACGGCTTCCCAGTGCGCATAGCCTTCCTGGAATTCGTTGCCCGTCGGGTTGATGTAAAGGTCGATGAACTGGGCCATGTCGACCCACATGCATTCCAGAAGTTCGCGGGCCTGTTCGCGGGTCATCCGGCCTTCTTCGATGTCCTTCTTGTAGTAAGGATACAGATACTGGTCCATGCGGCCGTTGGAAATGATGGCGCTGGCCTTCTGTTCGATACGGGAGAACATCTGCACGAACCACTGGCACTGCACGGCTTCACGGAACGTACGCGCAGGATACGCAGGCACGCGTTCGCACACTTCGGCGATTTCAAGAAGCTCCGCCTTGCGGACGGGATCCTTTTCTTCGGCCGCCATCTTGCGGGCCAGCTCCACATGACGATGCGCCCAGATCATGATGGCGTCGCACACGATGATCATGGCTTCGTAGAAGGGCTTCTTTTCCCACAGATCCACGGAGTTCGTCAGATCCAGAGCGGCAAGACGGGCCTTCGCTTCGTTCTGAATGTCGATGAAGCCGCGCTTGATCACCTTCTCGTAGTCCGGCACCCACTGCAGGGCGGAACGATAGGACGAGGTCTCGGACACCACGAACTTGGACTTCAGGCCGCGTTCGTCGTCATAGGTCACGCCGCGGATTTCCGTGGGGAGAACCTTGTTCAGATGTTCATGATAGGTCTTGCCTTCCCAGTAGGGCGCAATCTCTTCCATGACGATCTTCTTGTCCGCGTCGGAAATCTGGAACGGGCTCTTCGCACGATGGTCCAGTTCGCCAAGAACTTCGCGGTAGAAGTCGCCGTCGATTTCAGGATACAGAATGCCGTAGCGGCCCAGCTGGCCCACGCGGCCGGCAAGAAGCTGATCAGGCGTGATGTACACCGTGATCTTTTCCGCCACGTTCTTCAGAGCCTTGGCCCAGCGCAGGGTCAGCAGCTCGCCTTCCGTCGTCTTCATGGATTCGGTGAAGTACTTCGCGCGTTCCACGTCCACATGCGGAATGGTGAACTGGTTGCGTTCAAGTATCTTGTACACGCGCTCACGGCCGGTGCGGTCGACTTTCTTGTTGATGACTCGATCTTCCTGGGGAGACAGGCAGGCACAGCACTGAGACATGGATTCCTCC
>JAXVQY010000027.1:0-2535 GCA_037303805.1 bacterium
ACCAAGATGATGATGTTCCCCCTGCTCATCAGCGGCGTGTGCATCATCGCTTCCGTGCTCGGCACCTTCTTCGTCAAGCTCGGCGACGACCGCAAGATCATGCGCGCTCTGTACAAGGGCCTCATCGCCACGGCCGTCATCTCCGCCGTGCTCATCGCCCTCGTCACCATGTTCGTGTTCTGGCACGAAGGCGACATGACCATTCAGGGCATCAGCTTCAACGGCTTCAGCCTGCTGCTGTGCAGCCTCACCGGCCTCGTCGTCACCGGCCTCATCGTGCTCGTCACCGAGTACTACACCTCCACCTCCTATCGCCCCGTGCGCAGCATTTCCAAGGCGTCCACCACCGGTCACGGCACCAACGTGATCCAGGGCCTCGCCGTTTCCATGGAAGCCTGCGCCGCTCCCGTGATCATCATCTGCGCCGGCATCCTCTTCGCCTACACCCAGGCCGGTCTGTTCGGCATCTCCCTTGCCGCCACCACCATGCTGGCTCTCGCCGGCATGATCGTCGCCCTCGACGCCTACGGCCCCGTGACCGACAACGCCGGCGGCATTGCCGAAATGTCCGGTCTGCCTGAAGACATCCGCGAAACCACCGACGCCCTCGACGCCGTGGGCAACACCACCAAGGCCGTCACCAAGGGCTACGCCATCGGTTCCGCCGCTCTGGCCGCCCTCGTGCTCTTCGCTTCCTACACCGAAGACCTGAGCCGCTACTTCCCCAACCTCGACGTGACCTTCGCCCTGCAGGATCCCTACGTGCTGGTCGGCCTGTTCATCGGCGGCCTGCTCCCCTACCTGTTCGGCTCCATGGGCATGAAGGCCGTGGGCCGCGCCGGCGCCGCCGTCGTGGTTGAAGTGCGCCGTCAGTTCCACAACATTCCCGGCATCATGGAAGGTACCGGCAAGCCCGACTACAGCGCCTGCGTGGACATGCTCACCAAGTCCGCCATCAAGGAAATGATCATTCCTTCCCTGCTGCCCGTTCTCGCCCCCGTGGTCGTGTACTACGTGATCAAGGCCTGCGGCGGACAGGCTGCCGCCTTCGCTTCCCTGGGCGCCATGCTCATGGGCACCATCGTCACCGGTCTGTTCGTGGCCATCTCCATGACCTCCGGCGGCGGTGCCTGGGATAACGCCAAGAAGTACATCGAAGAAGGCAACTTCGGCGGCAAGGGCTCCGAAGCCCACAAGGCTGCCGTGACCGGCGACACCGTCGGCGACCCCTACAAGGATACCGCCGGCCCCGCCGTCAACCCCATGATCAAGATCATCAACATCGTTGCGCTGCTTCTCCTTCAGGCTCTTGCCTGAGTATGACACGAGGGCGGAAATTCCGCCCTCGAAAGCGCAGTTTTAAAGAAAGCCGCGGCCCGTCCGCGGCTTTCTGCTTTGCCTTCTCCTGCACATAGAGTCCGATCCAGACAAAGACTCAACCGTCCGGAGACGTTTTCTCATGCCTTCCGCAGGCTGTACGGCATATCGTCCCCTGAAACGACCGGACGCCTGCATTTGCCGAGCCGGTCCCCCGGCCCGTTCCGCTTTGCGTCCGAAGATCAAGGAGTCCCATGAAAGCCATCGTTTCCAGCGTGTCCGGCAACACGCGCATGTACCTTTTTCTCTTTCTGCTCACCCTGGGCAGCACGATCGGGCTTCAGGGCTCTTCCCTTCTCTACACCAACTATGCCGTGGAGGTAGGCGGATTCACCGCTGCGGACAACGGTCTCGTAGTGGCGCTGCGCGAAGTCCCGGGATTTCTCTGCTTCCTTGTGGTACCTCTCATGCTCATCATGAAGGAACACAGACTCTGCGTGCTCTCGGTCATCATCTGCGGTGTCGGCACCGCCGTCATCGGCCTTTTTTCCTCGTTCTGGGGGATTGCAGGCGCAGTCTTCGTCATGTCGGCGGGCTATCACTTCTTCGAAACCATCAACCAGTCGCTCATGATCCAGTACTACGATCTGGCCAGTACGCCCGTCATCATGGGACGCATGCGCGGACTTGCCGCGGGCGGGAGTCTTGCCGTGTCGCTGCTGGTCTTTTCCGGATCAGGCTGGCTCTCCTATGAAACCATGTTCGCTCTCATGGGCACGGTGGTCATAGGACTCGGAGCAGCCTGTCTGTTCTTCGACCCCTCCAGCCCCAGAGTGACGCCGCAGAAAAAAGGTATGGTCTTCTCTGCCAGATACTGGCTCTTCTACGCGCTCACTCTGCTCATGGGCGGACGCAGACAGATATTCACCGTCTTTTCGCTCTTCCTGCTCGTGGAAAAATTCGGTTTTTCCGTACGCACGGTGGCCGTACTCTACATGGTCAACTACGCGGTCAACTGGTTCTTCAATCCGCTCATCGGCCGCATCATCAACCGCATCGGCGAACGCCGGCTGCTTACCATCGAGTACACCTCGGCGTTCTTCATCTTTCTCGGCTATGCATGGACGGACAGTGAATGGCTTGCCGGATTCATGTATGTGCTCGACAGTCTGACCTTCATCTTAGCCATTGCCGTGCGCACCTTCTTCCAGATAATCG
>JAXVQY010000028.1:0-2546 GCA_037303805.1 bacterium
CAAGCCATGGCAGAGCGCATGATACAGGCCTTGGATGTCTCATGGCGTGCACGACTGACCAGAACCTGTGTTGATCGTATATTTAATGGCGGCTTGAGTCTTGATGATTTTCTCAAGGCAACGCTTAAAGTATACAATAAAGCACTTCATTTATCCTAATATGAAATACACCTGCATGTTTTGTATTTCGATGAATGAATAATTAAAGTATAAAATATATCAACGTGTAAACTGGTATGTCAGTTGCTTCGATGAATTTATTTAAGGTATATATTTTATATGAAGATTTATTACTTCTTTAATGAATGATTACTGATATATATTATTTTGATAAGGTCTGATTTTGCATGATGTTAAAGCCCTGCTTTTGTTCAGCAGGGCTTTAACGTCGGTTAGGATAATCGCCATATACGTGAAAGTCCGTCCTTCCAACGCATGCTAATCTGTGAAAAGTAATGCCTCGTCAAAGGCATTTCCCCATTTGTCCAGAAATACCTGGTTAGGGTCGCAACGTTTTTCTGCGAAAAACTCCTGTTCCGGATAGCCGATAATGATAAGACTAACAGGTCGCACCATGCCTGGCAGGGAAAAGGCTGAGAGAAAGGCCTCCTCCCTCGCTTCGACAGGATGAATACCGCACCATAGAGACCCAAGTCCCATGGCCCGGGCGGCCAGCATGACATTTTGTGTCGCAGCGGCACAGTCCTGAGGCCAGAATACCGTTTGTGGACCGGCAGATGTATCACAGCAGATAAGAAAAGCCAAAGGAGCTTCCCCAGCCGGGCCGGCGGAAGGATGAAGTGTCGGAAGTTTGTTCAGCATATTTCTTTCCGTGATGACAATAAGCCGTTTTGTCTGAGCATCTTCTGCCGAAGGAGCAGAAAAGACTGAACGGATTAATGTGTTCTGTTTCTGGCTTTCTACGGGCGTTGATGAAAATTTACGGATACTGCGTCTGGTAAAGATAGCGGTAAGTGTGTCGATGGGGTCCATATCTTCTCCTTCTTTTTCAACATAAGAAAAATCAGGAGCACGGGAAGAGGGTGATGGTATGATACTCATGTTTTGTATGATTATCATGGCTCCAGGTATGAAGAATGGTGTCTCGACGGTATAAGAAATCTTTCAGGAATATATGATGCTGCGGAGGACTTTTCATGCTCGATTGAGTTCACAGAAAAGCGCGGTAGACGGAGCTTTTTCCGTCCCCGCGCTTTTCTGCAATCTGCGAGTTGTCAAACGCCTTCTTCAGGTGCCTTTTCCCAGATGGTCAGGGCACGACAGACTTCGCTTCCGTCGCAGACCCGCTGGATGGAATGAAGCCGGGCACAGGAAACG
Organism: bacterium; assembly: GCA_037303805.1. Lineage (GTDB taxonomy): Bacteria > Desulfobacterota > Desulfovibrionia > Desulfovibrionales > Desulfovibrionaceae > Mailhella. Next base: position 1,339 of record JAXVQY010000028.1, read on the forward strand.
GGATGACTAAATGTATCTGCCGTAAGCGAGGAAGGTACGGCAGAAGGCCCGCACAGGCATTCCAGCTCCTCCTGGGGAAAACACTCTGCTCGAAACGTGATATCTACCAGGCAGGGCATGGATGGTTCTTGCCAGTGTTGCCTGAGCGCGGAATAGGGCGGCAGGGGTTCCAGAATCCAGGCAAGATACTTTGTATTGTTGACATGACCATTGATATCGAGATCATCCCTGCGTACTCGCACAAGTGCTTTTGAGGGAGAGCCGGAACGGAGACGTGGTATGACCCGGCAGGAGAAGGGCTCACAATGGCGCGGAGCTGAAGGATATTTGGGAACCAATGCATCGGGAAGTGAGGCCATGGATCTGTCGGTGAGGTTCATGACTGACCAGGCACTGCCCCCGATGACGATGAGATTGTTCTGTTCATCGTATACTTCGTAGCCGCGATGTCCGAAGCGATCGAGTGTGGACGGCCATGTGTGGATACGTAGATTTTCGCCTGCACGGGGTAAACGGGCTATACGCAGTACAAGTCTGGTGAGTACCCAGGTAAGATTGAACCTGAGAAGGTCTTGTTCTCCGAAGCCCAGCAGATCGGCATTTCTGCCTGCAGATTCCTGCAGCCAGTTTCCCAGAGAAGAAAGTGTAGCTACACCGTTCTCTCCTATTTCACCGTAACGGACAGAAAAATCAATATCCAGTGCATACGATGCGTTACCGGAATATTCGGACATGTTTTTGCCTCATAACAGTATGTATTCAGAATCTTTTCTTTGGTTGTTGGGGATGACAGGCCACTCTTTAAATACTCAGTAATTTTTCTTCCATTCCAGACCGAATTCCGTCCTGTTGGAGGATGCTTTTGCCTGAGCTTCCAAGCTCGGAGTCAATTCTATTTCTACCACGGCATCGGTTTCACTTTCCCGCCCTATGCCTTGCTCTACACCGACATAGACGTTGTCGAGTACATAGGTTCCCATTTCAAGGGATGTTTTGGACATATCCGAGTTGCCGTCATCCGATGACGGGCTTTCGGAATTCAATTTAAAGACGTCCAGTCCCAGAAGTTTTCGTCCGAAGCCCATGACATCGGGGCCGCCGAGACCTGCCAGTTGAGCAGCACCTGCCGCCAGCTGAATAGCCTGTACATGACTCAGCGTCCCGGCAGATTGTCCGAACATGACCTGAGAAATAATTTCATCCTGCGG
>JAXVQY010000029.1:0-2573 GCA_037303805.1 bacterium
CACTCATAGCGATAGGAAAGCTGCTTGCATAGTCTCATTCATTTTTTGTGTTGAACACGACTCCCTTTTGCGAGTTTTATTGATTTTGTCAACTAAAAATTTATATTTTTAATTTTTTAAATTTTTTCAACTTTCAATTGACTTTTTATTTCATTCCCTTTAAATATTTCTTCATGAACAGCACAACACCTGAAACTCTCGATCGCCTCCTTCAAGGGGCCGGACTTCGACGGGACAGCCAGCTTGCCGAACTTCTCGGTGTGTCTCCGCAGGCCGTAAGTCAGGCTCGTCGCAAGGGGCGCATTCCCGACGGCTGGGTTCTGAAAGTGGCCGCTCAGTTCGGCCTGTCTACGGACTGGATATTCTTCGGCAGAGAACCTCGACAGGTTGACTCAACTGCATCTCCGGTAGAAATGCATGCCTCTGTTCATTCCGACAAAGAAGACGAAGTCATGCGCGAGCATCGTGCAAAAGGTGAAAGCTTCTTCAGCGAAGTGGGTTCCGGACAGGATTCCATAGGGCTGGTCATGGTGCCTCTCGTAGCGGCACGCCTTGCCGCAGGCAAGGGCAGTCTGGAAACCGACGGTGACGTGCTCTCCTACTTTTCGTTCCGTCAGGACTGGCTCTGCCGCAAGGGCAACCCGGAAAAAATGGTACTCATGAAGGTCTGCGGAGACAGCATGGAGCCCGACATTCGTCACGGAGACATGGTTCTCGTAGACCAGAGCAAACGGGAAATCTACGGGCATGCCATCTATGCCATGGGTATCAATGAAGAAATTTACGTCAAGCAGGTGGAAACTCTGCCCGGCGGAAAACTGGTACTCCGAAGCCGCAACCCGGAGTATTCACCTATCAGCGTCGACCTGCACGGAGACCTTGCCGACAGCGTACGTGTCATCGGCCGTGTCATCTGGTGTTGCCGGGAAATCTGACAACGCAATGCGCAATAAAAAATGGAAGCAGTCAGCGTTTCCCAAAAAAATCCCCGTTCTTTTTCTTCAGGCCGATAAGCTGGTTCCGGTCACAAGAAACAGATCACAGAGCAAAAAAAAGCCCTGCACAAGGCAGGGCGACAATCCTGACGGAACACTTATCCGAGCATGGCCGAACGTTCGATCATGGACACGGCATGTTCAATCTGACCTCCAAGAGCAGAGTGACGGCTCATTTCACGTTCCACTGCGGTGATGCCCTTGATCACCGTGGAATGCTTACGATTGAAACGCTCGCCTATCTGTTCCAGCGTCAGATCGGTATGCTTGCGAAGAAGGAAAAATGCCGTATTGCGGGCCAAGACAAGGTTCTGCCGACGAGACTTGGAAGAAAGCTGTGCAGGGGTGAGATCAAAGCTGCGGCAGATGAGCTCGACCACATCCTCAAGACTGAGGCTGGGGCTGGTCCGCGCCACGTTGCGTATGACGTCGATGGCCATTTCTTCCGTAACAGTATGGCCCGTGAACTGCGACTGCAACATAAGATTATGCAGGCAGCTTTCCAGAAGGCGGACATCTCCGGTAATGCGATCGGCCAGAAGATCGGCCACGGCCGAGGGCAGTACCATGCACTGACGGCGGGCCTTCTCCTGCAGAATGTGCAGACGGGTATCACGATTCGGACGTTCCATGCTGGCCACAAAACCGGAACAGAAGCGGGAAACAAGCTGAGAATCCACACCGGCAAGATCACGGGGAGCAAAGGAACTCGTCAGCACCACGCGGCCGCCGTGATCCTGAAGATTCTTGATCGTGGAAAGAAGTTCTTCCTGCGTGCGGTCCTTGCCGCGCAGAAAATGCACATCTTCCAGAAGCAGCATGTCCAGTTGACGGAAACGCTCCTTGAACTGGTCGATGGTCTTGTACTTCATGGCCTGCACGAACTGTGAAGTGAACTCTTCGGCAGTGAGGTATTCCATGCGGACCTGACGCTTATCCGCCTCAAGGCTGAGAGCACGCCCCACAGCCTGCGTAAGATGCGTCTTTCCGAGTCCCGCGCCGGCGCACAGAAACACCATGTCCACAGGGGCGCTGGCTTCAAGAATATTGCTCGCGGCGGCGTAGGCAATCTGATTGCAGGGACCGACGACGAAATCTTCAAACGAATGCTTCCAGCCTTTCATCATCGCGGGATTGAACGTACGGACGCGAGGCAGAGGCATGGGCAGGTCGAGCTGTTTGTCGGCCATGAGCACGGTTGGAGCCGTGGACGGGATGGATGCGGCAAGCTGTTCAAGACTGGCCGGTCGGGGCAACTCCGTCTTCTTGCGGGACGAAGAGGCACGCACCGTCACCTTGGCACGACTGCCGAGAAGAGACGACGCCACTTCCGCTATGGCCTGAGAAAACTGATCGCGCACCTGAGCTGCCATAAAATCATTCATGGCAGTCAGGCGAACTTCCCATTCGCAGGCTCCGACAGGTTCAATAAGAAGCCCCTGACCGCCGGAACGGTCAGTATGCGACAGTTTGACCACATCACCCTTGAGAGGTTCAAGAAAGACCTTGAACTTGCCTTCGGGGAGTCTGCTGCGAAGTTCGTTAAGTATAGAAGACCAGATTTCTTTCATAACAGAG
>JAXVQY010000030.1:0-2575 GCA_037303805.1 bacterium
CATGTGCGCGGCCACGGCTATCCAGTACAGCGCGGCGGCCGCGCCGGGAATGCCCGCACACCAGCCCAGACGGAACGGCATGCCGCTTCGCGCCGCGGCAAGAAGCGCCGCAGGATACAGCAGAATGATCAGCGGAATGTGCAGAAGGGGATTGGGCGTTCCCAGAAAAATCGCCAGCGAGCCGACGGCCGTCACGGCCGCACGGCGCGACCAGGAAATGTTCATAGCAGTCCTCTGTCCAGAACGCGGCAGCTTACGGCCTCCGCGATATGCGCGAGGGAGATCTCCGCCGCTCCGTCAAGATCGGCTATGGTTCTCGCCACGCGAAGAATGCGGGTGTACGCCCTGGCCGAAAGTCCCAGCGTATTCACGGCGTTCCCCAGAAATTCATGTTCCGCCCGCCCGAGACGGCAGTACTCGTCGAGCATGCGCCCCGAAAGACCGGCATTGGTACGGCAGTCCGTTCCCCGGTATCTGTCCGTCTGCACCTGCCTCGCCCGCACGACCCGTTCCCTGACCTGAGCCGACGACGGTCCCGAACGGGCCGACCGTATGTCCTCGTACGAGACCGCGGGGACCTCCACATGCATGTCCAGCCGGTCCAGCAGCGGCCCGGAAAGTTTCGACCGGTAGCGCGCCACCTCCTGCGCCGTGCAGGTGCAGGTACGGCGGGGATCGGTGCTGTATCCGCAGGGACAGGGATTCATGGCTGCAAGCAGCATGAAATCGGCCGGATAGGAAACCGCATACGCGGCACGGGAAATGAAGACTCTGCCCTGCTCCAGCGGCTGCCGCAGCACTTCCAGCGCCTGCCTGTGGAACTCGGGAAGTTCGTCGAGAAAAAGCACGCCCCTGTGCGCGAGACTCACCTCTCCGGGACGGGGCGGCACGCCTCCGCCGATGATGGCCGTGCTGGAATCGCTGTGATGCGGCGTCCGGAAGGGCCGTTCCGTGATCAGACCACGATTCTCCAGCAGGCCCGCCACACTGTAGATTCTGGTGACTTCCAGCGCCTCATCCCGATCGAGAGGAGGCAGAATACCGGGCATGCGCCGGGCCAGCATGGTCTTTCCGCTGCCGGGCGGACCTATGAACAGCAGATTGTGTCCGCCTGCCGCCGCTATCTCCATGGCCCGCTTGGCCTTGTCCTGCCCCTTCACGTCCGCAAGATCGGCACCGTCTCCGCGCCGCTCTTCTGCAGAAGGGGCATCGACGGGCGTCAGTTCGACCCGACCGGCAAGAAAGGCCGCAGCCTCGGCCAGCGTGCGCGGCGCCAGCACCTGCACGCCTTCGGCAAGAGCGGCTTCCCGCCCGTTCTCCGGTGCCACGAGCAGGCCGCGGGCATGTTCCTGCCCGGCCAGCAGCGCCAGAGCCAGTGCCCCCGGTACCGGCTTGAGTCCCCCGTCCAGAGAAAGTTCCGCCGCAAAGAACCAGCCCTCCAGCACCTCCGCAGGAAGCAGTCCCGCCGCGGCAAGCAGTCCGAGGGCCAGCGGCAGATCGTAGGCGGAGCCCTCCTTTCTGCGGTCGGCCGGGGCAAGATTCACCGTGACCCGACCGGGCGGCAGACGGAAGCCGGAATTCTGCAGGGCCTTGAGCACCCGCTCCCGCGACTCCCTTACGGCCCCTTCCGCCAGTCCCACCATGACGAAGGAAGGCATGCCCTGCCTGCCGTAGTCGACCTCCAGATCCACGCGGAAGGCCTCCACTCCCCGGATGGCGCCGCAGCAGAGCCGAACCACCATGTGTCGGCCACCTCAGAAGTTGAGCCCGGGCAGCTCGAGAATGACACGGTAGGAATTTTCTCTGGCCTTGCTCTGTATCGACCCCAGAATATGGAAGCACTGATGATAGTAGCCGATGATGAAACGCCGTTCGTAGTTCTTGCCGGTCTCGATGTTGTCCTGCGTCATGTAGTACAGCATCACGTTGCTCAGCGGCCGGAAGGTGAAGTAGTTCGTGATCAGGCGCTGCGGCGAGGTGAAACGCATGTCGCTCAGATTGTCGCGCTTCATTTCCTCGAGATAGTTGTAATACTTGTTTCTGGTGCTGTAGGACATGCCCCAGGAACCCCAGCGGGCGTTGGAAAGACTCACGCCGGTATCGCTGCGGGTGATGCCGTCGCCGTACATGGAAACATAGAGACGGTTCCACAGGCTGAGCCAGTTCAGCGGCTTGAATTCCAGATAGGAATACGTATCCATGAGCGGCTTGCGCTCGTACAGATCGCGGAAGTTGTTTCGATTGGCCTCGTCGATGTCGTAGCCGGTAGCCAGTTCCCAGCGTATCGGGTCGAAATAGGACTCGTTCGTCCTGTAGCTGCCCTTCGCACCGGAAACGGTCTCACGCTTTGCCGTGATGATGTTGGTCACGGAGAGACGCACCTTCTGCGAAGGCTTCAGACGATCGCTTTCCTCGAAAATGGGATTTTCCGACTGGTCCTCGTTGGGAGTCCAGGCGTAGGTGACGCGGGGCTGAATACGATGACGCACACCGGTCCAGCTGGTCTTGCCCACGTTTTCCGCCGTGGCCTCCAGCTTGTTTTCCGGCAGATCCCACACGCGGGAAAGCTGCGTGA
>JAXVQY010000031.1:0-2584 GCA_037303805.1 bacterium
TCTATGGCAAGCGCAGGATCCATCTGTCCGACATTCTGATCCGTATTGTCGGCCGATGCTCCCGCCGACGAAGCAACATGTTTCGACGAACAGGCCGTCTGTGAAAACGCCGTGCAACACAGCAGCAGACAGCATGACGCAAGGGAGGCAAACGTTCGGGCTGACGACATTCTTTCTCCTTGGAACTTCCAGAAGAAGCTTCCCTGTTTTTTATTCTACTCCAGGCATCGAAGCCCCGCAACAGACTCAGAAATCTCTGGCCTCAAGAATGACGGCCTCATTTCTCAGAGGATTCACCTTGCCGAGACGAACATGCAGTTCCTGGCCGGGAAATACCTTTTCTCCGAACAGCGTGCGCTTTCCGCGCAGGCCGAGCTGTACTTCCGGCAGACTGACGTTGACCCACATGTCGTTCTCTTCCGCCACTTCGGCCTTCCAGCAGCATTCATCGCCATGGGCTCTGGCCTGCTGCTGAATATACAGATATTTCCAGTAACGCGGACGGAAACGCTGCACCTGACCTGCCGCCTCAAGACGTATGGACAGATGCATGAGCATGTCCGAAAGCTGCTCACGAGACCAGCGGACATCACCGTGCGCAAGCACATGCAGAAGCTGGGCCTCGTTCACGAGATCGGTAAAGCGACGCAGCGGAGACGTGACGGGACTGTAGGCGGAAAGCCCCATACCCGCATGCGGCCTGGGCGAAACGTCCAGTGAGGCGGCCACCAGAATACGTACCACTCTGGCGATGTCCGGAGCACTGCGCCATACGCCTGCGTACTCTCTGGGGACCGCCACATCCTGCGTGCGGAACAGCAGAGGAACGTCGTTCTTCACGGCCCAGTCGGCCAGAACCGCATTGGCCACCACCATGAGTTCCGCCACCAGAAGCTGCGCCCGCGGCGCGGCAGGAATCTCTTTCAGCTTCACCACGGTATCGACGCCCTCACCTTCCAGCTCGAAGTCGATCTCAGGCCGCTCGATGATGACGGCACCGTGCTCCACACGGAAATCAAGACGTTTCGCCCCCATGTCGGCGGCCAGACGCAGCTGGTCCGCAAAAGGCGTCGCCGCATTGTCCGCTCCGTCCAGCGCGGCCTCACAATCGGGATAATTGAGATTCTTCGCAATCTTTATGGTGGCGAAACGGAAAGTTCCCTCACCGAGAGTTCCGTCGGGAGAAACATGGGCGCCCACCACGAGCGCAGGTCTGGCCTGCCCCTCGAAAAGACTGAACACTCCCTCGCCGAGAGCTTCCGGCATCATGTGACAGTTGCCTTCCGGCAGGTAAATGCTGGTGGCACGATGAAATACGGCCTTGCCGAGGGGACTGTCGAAATTCCAGAGCCACGCGGGACAGGCAAGCGCCACTTCCACATCCCATCCGCCGTCGGCGGCTGCGGCAATGCGGAAGGCGTCGTCGATATCGCGTGTGGTCGCACTGTCGATGCTGATGAAGGCCGTCTCTTCCGCAGGGGGAAGCGAGGATCCTTCCGCCACGGCGTCGACAAGCGCCTGCGTTTCTCCGGCAAAAGGCTCTTCCCAGTCCGTTCCCGCCTCGTAGTCCGCACGGTCGAGCCAGAAATTGTAATGCTCGGGCACCAGACCCCAGGTCATGGCCAGAAGAAGCGCCAGATGAGGATCGTCGGGCAGCCCTTTGGAAACCTGTTTCCAGAGAGCCTCATCCTCCACGGTTTCCGGGTCTATCATACGGGCACGAAGCATACGCTCCAATCTCTGACGAACCGGCTCTTCCGGTGCCGTGGACGGATCGGGAGCCGGATGACGGCCGATGCGGGCCTCCCACAGACGACGGAACCAGTCCGCACCGCCGCAGACCATGGCCTCGCGCACCCGCGCAGCCTCCTCGGCCTGACGACGGGATTCCACCGTGGCCTCGTCGTAAATCTCAAATTCCGGCGGCTGAAAGCGAAAATGCGTCTTGCACTGAAGCAGCGCCCTGCCGCAGGCCGCCACGGTGTCGGCATCGGGATTCGTGTAGCCGAGTTCCGCAAACCATTCGGCCGGAGCTCTGTCCATCTCGCCCTGCGCCATTTCCCACAATTCCATGGGAGCGACTTCGGACGCCAGACGCTCCCGACGTTCCCTGTGCCTGTTCAGAAGATCGACAACAGCGTCCTTGCTCTGCGCAGCGGCATAGGACGGACCGGCCCAGGGAAGAATGCGCGACGGGGAAAGCGTGGTTTCGCGGCGGTTGGGCAGAAAAAGGCGCAGCTTGCCCTTCTGTTCCTCCATCACCCACGCTATCTGGGGTTCGTTCCCCTGCATGAATTCCACGATACACCCCGCGCCGGGGTTCTGCACAATAGGAGATGCCATATCTCTTTCCTGAAAAACAAAAGTGGTCCGACCGGCCCCTGCGGAGGATCATCGCCCTCATAAAAAAATAGGTGCGGCATGGGGAAGGCCGAAAAACGGATACCGTCCGAAAACCTGTCCGGACCGGTTCCGGAAAATTCCATGAAGCGGCCTGCCACGGATGAGAAGGAGATCTGGCTTCCCCGGTCGCCGGGGGGAAGCATGATGAGAGTAATCCGTGGCAAGGCCGGGGAGGATGGGA
>JAXVQY010000032.1:0-2641 GCA_037303805.1 bacterium
GACAGGATTCCCACACAGGCGGCGGCCATGAGGGCGGTACGGAAAAGTCGCTTCATAAATTCCTCCTCGGATATATTCTCGGTGACGCGAAGCCACGTTGCACCCGGTATAAGGGGAGAGTACTCCCGCCCGGGTACGAGGGCGGAAGCACTGTTTGACCGCTTACAGCAGCGGCAGAATAATAATGATAATGGGCAGTACGACCACGAGTCCCAGCGTGGTGAATACCCAGCATGCATTAGCCAGATCCAGGTTCAGAGTGAACAGGGACGGGGGAATGAGCGCATTCATGGCCACGGGCATGGCGGAAAGGATAGCTACCACTTTGAGAGGAAGCCCTCCGTCCACATCGCCGAGACCGGCCAGCATGGCCAGCGACGTAACGATGACGGGCACGAATACGAATTTGATGAGGGAAATGACGGCCGATTCACGGAGATAGCAGGTCATGTGCGAAAGGCGCAGCCCCATGCCGATGGAAAGCAGAAAGCATACGGTGCCCGTCACCATGGCTGCTGTGGAAAGCGTGCCGAAGAGCACCGGACGCGGAACGCCGGAAAGATTGAGGAAGAGCCCGAGCCCCAGAGCCAGTACGATGGCGGCAAGCACGGGATCGATGTGAAGCCGGAAGCCCTGTCCTTTCGGACCGGGAACGGAGCTGAAGCTGCGGGATACGGGAAGAGCCACCCCGAAATAGAACATTTCCTCGCAAAGGCGGTACAGCGAGGCCATGGCTATGGCCTGTTCACCGAAGTGCATGACGGCGACGAGAGAACCGACGGCGCCGATGTTGGTGAACGTACCGCAGCAGTACATACTGCCCGTACGCGCACGATCAAGGTGCATTCTGCGGGAAAAGAACAGCGCGAGGAGCCCGCCGCATACCCATGCGGACAGGCCCAGAGCAGGAAGGCTGAGCAGACGGGGATCGGGCGAGGGCAATCCCCAGAGGGAGAGCATCGCGGAAACCGGAATGAGTCCGAACATGGCAACCTTCTGAATGAGAAGGCGCAGAGCTCTGAGAGAGGACTCGTCAAGAGGAGACGAGCCGGAGCTCACCCACTGTCGGAAAAGGTATCCGGCAATGAGACTGACGAAGATGATGGTCAGAGTGAGCAGCAGCCGATCCATGGCGGAACAGGGGCAAAAAGTTGCCGCACGGCTTCTGGCCCTGTACCGTACAAGGAGAGAGAAAAAACCGGCGGACATCTTACCGAGATGCCTTACCTCCTGAAAAGAAGATAACGCCGCTCCCTCAAAAGCCGGATCAGTACCTTGTGCCGCACCGCGACTCGCGATCTGCTTCCGGCACCCGCCTGCAGGCGGATGAGAAAACGTTCCGGGAAGACGATTTTTTTCAGATTAGTAGGTTTTCAAAAATTGTCAAATAAAGGGAGATAATTTTTGCGAAGAAAAAAGCTCCTGTAAAAGAACAAGTGTTTTATGCGGGTTAGGGACATACGGGTGCGTTACAGGCTTTCAGAAGTGTGCTTTGCCGTGCAGAAAGGGGTGTTTTGCAGCATCGGAAAGGGGAAAACCTGTTCTTGTGCAGTCTTTCGTGGACATTTTGATGATCCGGCGAACAAAAGTCGTATAGGCTGAGAGGGGGATGCCGACGGGGTTCTCACGGCCACGGGCTTAGAGTGAACGTTGTTGCTTTTTTTATCGTAATCGGGCGATGCTGAAGCACGTTTTTTTCTGTCGTCCGTCCTTGCACGGTTTATTTTCATGAAGTAGATTTGAAGGTAAGGGAATCGGCACGTTTTTTGCAAGATGTCAGGTAAAGATCATGCTTCCGGCAGACAATCTGAGGGTGCGGATATGCGCAGAATCTTATATGAGCTGGCAACGGAATATGCTGAGGCAACGGGCTGCACCTGCGACGCAGTGCCGGGAAGCTGCAGAGCCACAATTGTTGTGGAAGGGTTCAGCGTGCATATAGGACTTGTCGAAGAGACCGGCATGATGCTTTTTCAGACCGGTGTGGCGTCACTGCCGTCCAGAGGAGACGGGCGGGAGGAGTTCTGCCTGAAGCTGCTTGCTGCCAATAATCTTTTCGGCGGCACCATGGGATTTACGCTCGGCGTGGACAAGACTCATGAGGCCGTCACCATGCAGATAACCTGGGATGCTCTGCATCTGGATAAAGAGAGTTTTTCCCGCATCGTGAACAATCTTATTTCCGTGTCGTTGAACTGGATGCTGCGTCTGGAAGACTGGCGAGCTTCTCCGTCGGAAAAAGAAAATTCAGAGTCGGAAGAGTCGTTCATGCTGCATTGTCTGAAAGTCTGAAACAGGAGGAAGCCATGCGTATCGACACCGGAGCTCAGCTGGAACAGATTCGGGACAGTGGCGGGTACGTTGTACTGAACAGGCAGGGACAGCTGGAAACCCAGAGTACGTTCATGCATGTCATGCAGAAGGTGGCGGACTTCTTTCGTTCCATGACGGCAGGCGGACGGGAGACCATAGCCCGACGTGACGCGGCTCTCCGGCATGCCATGGACGTCATGCTTCGTGATCCCCGGGTGATAAATGCGTCAACGACGGTCATTCCCCGACCGTCCGGGCGTCCGGCAACGCCTCCGCCGGACCTTGCCGCGTCTTTTTCTTCTGTTGCTTACTCCGGGCAAAAGGAGGC
>JAXVQY010000033.1:0-2666 GCA_037303805.1 bacterium
CAGCCTGGGCAGCAAAGGCAAGATACTTGCGGTTGGCCTGAGATTCACCGGCGAAAGCTTCCATAAGGTTTTCATAGGTCTTGCTCATACGGACTCCTTGTGCGAAAAAAACGTTGACGTTGTGTTTGCAGATAATTTTATTAACAGGAACGATTCCTATTTAAGGTAGACGCATGACTTTGTAAAGTGTTTTTTCAAAGGCCGGGAGTATTTTTTTTTACTCTTTTTATAACATTTTGAAAATAAAGGTTTTTTATGGCATTATCTTACATGGTGCCTGATCTTTTCCTGTTTGATGAGCACCACTGGCGACGGTCGGAAGAAAAGAAAACCTGCTGTGTCCGCTTTGAGGAGGAAATAAAACGCAGCCGGTTCATTACCACGCTGGCCCGTGCTGACAGTCGTGAGAGGGCTCTTTCTTTTGTGGAATGTGTGCGACAGGAATTCCCTGATGCCAGGCATCATTGTTGGGCCTATGCCGTAGGCAGACCTGGTGACACCGCTCATGTCGGACAAAGCGATGACGGCGAACCCCACGGTACAGCAGGAAGACCCATGCTTACCCAGTTACTTTATGGAGGAGTGGGGGAACTTGTTGCCGTCACTACACGTTATTTCGGAGGGATAAAACTTGGCACCGGAGGCTTGACTCGGGCATATCAGAACGGAGTCAAGCAGGCACTGACGCGTTTACCGGTGACAGAAAAGAAGGTGCTGGTGCATGCTCTCGTAGAAGTGGAATATTCCCATGCAGATCGTTTTTACAGACTGCTTCCACGATTTCAGGCCAGAGTCGTAGAGGAAAATTTTGGAGAACGTGTACTTTTCACACTGGAGCTGCCTGAAGACTATGTTAAGCCGTGCAGCTTTGCTCTTCGAGAGGCTACGGACGGAGCCAGTGAACTCATACTGACTTAAGAGGAGAAAATGAAGAGGATACTTATGCTGGCAACGGGCGGTACCATAGCTTGTGAACCGTCTGAGGATGGTCTCATTCCGAGACTTTCAGGTGAAGCTATGATTCGGCTTCTGGGAGAGGCACAACTCCCCTGTGCAGTTGAGGTGCGCGAGCTTATGAATCTCGACAGCAGTAATCTTCAGCCCGAAGACTGGGAAACAATGGCACGTGCCGTCGCGGAATCCTGTGATGGATATGATGGCTTCGTGATTACTCATGGTACCGACACATTAGCCTATACGGCGGCAGCATTACACCAGATGCTGAAAAATTTGGCCAAGCCTGTCATCATTACAGGTGCCCAGCTCCCGCTCTCCGCCCCGGGATCCGACGGTCCCAGAAATTTGAGGGATGCTTTTTTTGTGGCCTGCGAGGGGATGCCGGGAGTGTTCGTTGTATTTCACGGTTCCGTTATTGAAGGTGGTCGGGCAAAGAAGATGCATACGGAGAGTTTTGCTGCGTATGCCAGTGTAAATGCTCCACTTGCTCATATTACTTCTGAAGGAGTTTTATGGAAAGAGAGACGACCTTTGCCCACGGCTCCTTTGGAGCTTGTTTTAGGGCTGGAACGCATGGTTTGTGTGCTCAAGCTGGTGCCCGGCACGTCTCCGGCCCTTTTGGACATGCTGGTCGATGCCGGATATCGGGGTATCATTATAGAAGGCTTTGGCGCAGGAGGCGTTCCCAATGACAGCAGGGGCAGCTTTCTGCCCTCTATACGTCATGCTGTAGAAAAGGGAGTTGTGATTGTATGCGCGTCGCAGTGCATTTTTGACGGAGTGGATCTTTCCCGCTATCCCATCGGAGTCCTCGCAGCAAGATTGGGGGCTATTTCAGGGGGAGATAAGACCGTGGAAACACTTACCGTTCGTCTTATGCAGGCGTTGTATCACTGCGGCAGTCCGGAAGAAGTACGGGCATTTATGGAGAAGCCTGTATAGTGGAAACACACCGCCTTGCCTTTTCCCCTTTTTTGCGTCACAAAAGAAAAAATTACCTTAGTGGAGACGACGATGAGCAACCCCCTTATTCTTATGGAAACTTCCTCCGGCGATATTTTGCTGGAACTTTTTGAAGACAAGGCCCCTGCCACTGTGGCGAATTTTCTGCGCTATGTGGATGAGGAATTTTACAATAACACGATTTTTCATCGGGTCATCAAGGACTTCATGATTCAGGGCGGAGGGCTCGGTGTGCGTATGGACGAAAAGCCTACGCACGAACCTGTAATCAACGAGGCCGGAAACGGTCTTTCCAACAAGCGCGGTACGCTGGCTATGGCCCGCACATCCGAACCCCATTCAGCAACGGCACAGTTCTTCATCAACGTTGTCGATAATGAAGAACTCGATCATAAGGATGATTCCCCGGAAGGGTTCGGATATTGTGTGTTCGGTCGTGTGGAAGACGGTATGGATGTCGTCGACAAGATTGCGAAGCTCAAAGTGAAGCCTCAAGGAGAGCATGAAGCTGTTCCTCTGGACATGGTCGTCATTACTCGCGTCAGTCGTTTTGAATAGCCGCCGATAGCGGAGAGCCGGTCTTGCCGGCTCTTTTTGTCTTTTCCCGTAGCATGTACGGGCAGACGATCCCCGAATAAGGATCGATGTTTCAGGAGCGTTCCGTGGAAGCTGTTTCAGGTTCAGGCACGTTGCCGGTTATCGTGGTATGCATTCTTGCATGTATCTGTCTGGCGGTTTTTTTTTCC
>JAXVQY010000034.1:0-2686 GCA_037303805.1 bacterium
GATCGAGAATACGCGCCTGCACCGTAACATCCAGAGCCGTGGTCGGCTCGTCGGCAAAAAGCATGAGAGGATCAAGCGCCAGCGCCACCGCCAGCACGCAGCGCTGACGCATCCCGCCGGAAAAGCAGTGCGGCTGCAGCTTCATGCGCCGGCCCGGCATGTCTATGCCCACCATGCCGAGCAACTCCTCGGCCCGGCGTTCGGCCTCGCCCCCGGGAACTCCCCGTCGCCGCAGCGCTTCCGTAATCTGACGCCCCACGCTCATGGCCGGATTCAGCGAAGTCATGGGGTCCTGAAACATCATGGAAAACACCCTTCCGCGCAAAGGCTGCATGCGCCTCTCGGAAAAAGCCGTAATATCCTCCCCCGCCGCCACGATGCGTCCTCCGATTCGTGCACCTTCCGGCAGCAGCTTCATGACCGCCCGGCAGAGCACGGACTTGCCGCAGCCGGATTCCCCCACCACGGCCAGGATCTCTCCCGCGTGCAGCGTGAGCGAAACTCCGCGTACCGCGTGCAGGGTCCCCCGCTGCGTCTCGAAGTCCACCCCCAGCACTTCCGTCTGAAGAACAGGTGCCCGATGCTCCATGTCCGCTTCTCCGTCCGACGCCCCCTCCGCGGGACAGCGTCCAGTCCTCGATGTTCCACATGACGCCCACCGCATGATGCCCCAGCACCCGCGACGTATCCAGGCCGTGCAGACCGGCCACGGTCACATAGTTGCCGTCCAGATACGCCAGGAACAGATGTCCCGGATGCTTCGCATACGCGACTTCGAACTCCCCGTACACTCTTTTGCGCGCCTCAGGATCCACGGTGCCGCGTCCCTCCCGGAGCAGACGATCCACCTCGGCGTTCGAATAGTGCATGGTATTGTCGCTCGCGCCCGTCACGAAATCCTTGAACACGGCATCCGGATCGAATTCCGCGGCGAATCCGGCAAGAAAACCGTTGTAGCCGGCCTTCCAGTCGAAGCGCGTGACCAGGACGACCTTCATGTCCACACCGGCTTCCTTCAGCTGCCGCGCGACCACGTTGGCCATGTCCACACGTTCTTCCTCATAGTCCCGCACCTGTATGGTGAACGAAAACTTTTCCCCGCCGCGCTCGTAGATGCCGTCGGCGCCCTTCTTCCAGCCCAGACGGGTCATTTCCTCGTCAAAGGCCCGCAGGTCGTGGGGATACATGTCCGCCGCCCTGTTGCCGCCGTACCGGTTCTTCTGAATGGGGCTGAACGCCGGGATGCCGTGCCCCGCAAGGACGCTCTTCACCAGGGCCTGCTTGTCCACGGCGCGGTTCAGCACCGCAATGGAATCGGCGTTGCGCTTCCAGAAGTCGGAGCGGAAATCCATGGAGCAGGAACGGTAGTCGGCGGTCTGGAAATCGACGTTGCGGAATCCTTCCTTCCCGCGGAAACGGTCGGCATAACGGGCGTTGAGCCACGCAATGTCCGCTTCTCCGGACTGGAGCATCAGCGCCTTGGTGCTCTCGACGGCCACGGTCCTGTAAATGATGCGCTCGATGTTCGGCACCTTGCCGTAGAAATCCTCATTGCGCTGAAGGACGATGTAGCCTCCGGCCGTGTCCCATTCCACGAAGCGGTAGCGTCCCGTTCCCACGGGCGCGTAGTTGGCCGGAGCGGTGTTGATGTCCCTGCCCTCAAAAAGATGCTTCGGAAGAATGCCGATGGTGAAATTGTCCAGCATGGCCGCATTGGGCCGCGCCAGCGTGAACACCACGGTATCGCCGTCGGGCGAGGACACCGAGGCGATGTCCTCGTAATTGCTGGTCACCGACGAGGTCAGGGTCCTGTCGCCGGTCAGGGCGCGGTAGGTGAAAAGCACGTCGTCCGCCGTGAACGGCTTCCCGTCATGCCAGCGCACGCCGCGGCGCAGCCGGAAGGTGTACACCGTGGACGTATCGTCGACCGAAACGCTTTCCGCCAGATCGGGCACCGGACCGCCTGAGGCGTCGTATTTCATGAGTCCGGAAAAAATGATCGTGGGCAGCTCCTGATGATTGTTCAGCAGCGGGTTGATGGTGCTCTCGTTCTCGCCCGCGTAGACCAGCGTGTCGTTGTCGCCGGCGGATGCGGGCGCGGGCAGCATCATCCATGCAAGCAGCAGCGCGGCAATCCATCGTTTCATGAGGTTCTCCTTTCCGGGGGTTACAGGTTGCTGTATCCTCGAGCGACGTTCCGGCGGAAATGCAGACTCATGCCGGTGATGCTCAGAAGACGATGACCCACCAGGTGTTCAGCAGAAGCGCCTTGTCGGCCAGCGCCAGCATGCTGCCCAGGGATATTTCGTCGACCGGCAGGCCCAGCCCGAGAAAACTGAGCGTCGATTCCATGATCATGCTCGTGCTCACGCTCGACACGATGATGAAAAGAACCGCGGAGACGACGTTCGGTATGAGATGCCTCCGCATGATGTGAAAAAAGGACGCCCCCATGCAGCGGGAGGCAAGGATGTAGTCGCTGCGGCGTATCTGCCGCACTTCTCCCCGCACCACGCGGGCCAGGGCGAACCATCCGGTCACGCCGATGACGCAGGACAGGCTCAGAATGCCCGGCGTCCCGATGAGCGACAGCAGCAACAGCTGAAACAGCAGACGGGGTATGCTCTGGCACATTTCCACGAAGCGCATGAGCACGCCGTCCGCGGTATCGGACGCCATGCCCGAC
>JAXVQY010000035.1:0-2732 GCA_037303805.1 bacterium
CTCGGCATGGTGGCCCATCACGCCACCTGCGTCATCTGCCTGAAACGCCGCGTCATCGCCCAGGGGCCGCCTTCCAAAGTTCTTACCGGCAACGTGCTCCAGACCCTGTTCGGCATGCACATGGGCCTCATCTGCGCCCAGGACCATCTGCACATCATGCCCGGCACCGACGCCGACCGTCAGAACTGCTCCTGCGGAGAGAACCACCATGACTGACCTTTCCTGGCTTTTTCACCTCGCCTCCCTGTTCCCCCTGGACGGCATGGACATGCGCTTCATGCAGCAGGCCCTCGTCGCCCTCGTGCTGCTCGCTCCCATGACCGCCGCCCTCGGCGTGCAGGTCGTCTACTACCGCATGGCTTTCTTCTCCGACGCCGTGGGCCACTCCGCCTTCGCAGGCGTGGCCGTGGGCCTCGTGCTCGGCGTGGATCCCCATATCTCCATGCCCCTGTTCGGACTCGTCGTCGGACTCGTCATCATGTTCATGCAGCGATTCAGCGCCCTGCCCTCCGACACCGTCATCGGCGTGGTCTTCTCCGCCGTGGTCGCCGGAGGTCTCGCCGTGGTCAGCCGCAACAACACCATCGCCCGCGATCTGCAGCAGTTCCTCTACGGCGACATCCTCACCCTCACCGAAACCGACATCGTCTGGCTTCTGGCCCTGTTCGCCGTGTTCGTCCTGTTCCAGATCTTCGCCTTCAACCGGCTCCTCTATGCCGGTACCAGCGGCATCATCGCCCGCGCCCACAGAGTCCCCGTGGCCCTGTTCGAATACCTCTTCGCCGCCATTCTCGCCCTGGTCGTCATGTTCTCGGTGTGGAGCGTCGGCGTCCTGCTCGTCACCGCCCTGCTCATCGTTCCCGCCGCCTCGGCACGCAACTTCGCCCGCAGCGCAGGCGGCATGTTCTGGTGGGCCATACTCGTGAGCACCTCCTCCGCCGTGACAGGCCTCGCCCTCTCCGTGCAGCCCTGGATGTCCACCGCCACCGGCGCCACCATCATTCTCGTGGCCTGCGTCTGGTTCCTCGCAAGCACCGTCGCCGCCTCCGTGCGCAACGAACGACAGTAGTCAAACAACACGACTCCGCCGCCGGAGTGACAGTTTCGCCGCCGCCTCCGCCGGAGTGACAGTTTCGCCGCCGCAGGAGTCCCCCCGTCGCCCGTCAGAGCCAGACACGCTGTACGGACTGCGGGGCTTGCACGGGCTCTGCTGCGCTTAACGCCGGAAATGAATTCCGGCTGCTTGCAGACCCCGGCCCGGCCGTCTGAAGACAGGCCGGGGGCCTCAGTTCCGCCTCCCGAGTCACTCTTTCTCCCGTCAGCTCCAGACACACTGTACGGACTGCGGGACTTGCACGACGGTGCGGCGTTGACGCCGCGAGTGAATCGCGGCTACTTCGCCCCGTCGGCCCGGCCGCCTGAAGGCAGGCCGGGAGCGTCGGAGCGTTGTGCAGACGGGGAGAGCCGGACTCCCGGAGCGTTGCACGAACGAAGAGCAAGCTCCCTCTCTTCCTGCCTTTCCTGCCTTTCGGGGGGGGGAGAAAACCGGGGGAAAGCACTACAATGCGGCACCGTAAAAAAAGTCCATGAACGCAACGGGGTTGAAGTTTCTCAGCAACGGGGTACAGTTGACGGGTCACATCGAGCGAAAGCCCCATGCTGCGGCGGATCGTTGCAGAAGCACGACAAGCCGATCACATCATTTTTTCCGTTGCGGCATGAAGCCGGAAGCGATTCCGGCCTTTCCCGTTCACCCCACCGCTCGATCCAGAAAAGGAGACTCTCGTGGGACATCACCTCATGCTGGAGAAGCAGTCGGCATACGGTCGTATGATCGACAGGCTCAACCGCTTTCCTCAGGGCGCGCCGGAATCGGAGACGCTCTATTCCATTTTAAAAATGCTCTTCACGGAGAAGGAAGCCGATCTTGTGGCGCAGATGCCCATCAAGCCGTTCACGGCGGCGGACGCGGCCAAGCGCTGGAAGATGTCGGAAACGGAAGCGCACAAGATTCTTGACAATCTGGCGAGCCGCGCCATGCTGGTCGACATGGACAATCACGGCGAGCAGATGTACTGCCTGCCGCCGCCCATGGCCGGATTCTTTGAATTTTCCATGATGCGCGTGCGCAAGGACGTGGATCAGAAGACGCTGGCGGAGCTTTTCAACCAGTACATCAACGTGGAAGAAGACTTCATGCGGGAGCTGTTCGTGACCGGCGACACGGGACTCGGACGCGTGTTCGTGCAGGAGCCCACGGTGAAGGAACCCTACGCCATGGAAATTCTCGACTGGGAACGCGCCACGCACGTCATCGAAACGGCGTCCCAGTGCGGCATCAGCATGTGTTACTGCCGCCACAAGAAGCAGCATCTGGGCACGGCGTGCGACGCGCCCATGGACATCTGCATGACGTTCAACACGGCGGCGCATTCGCTGATCAAGCACGGCCATGCGCGCGAAGTGAGCAAGAGCGAATGTCTGGAACTGCTGCATCAGGCGTGGGAACACAATCTCGTGCAGTTCGGTGAGAACGTGCGCGAAGGCGTGAACTTCATCTGCAACTGCTGCGGCTGCTGCTGCGAAGCCCTGGGCGCGGTGAAGCGCTTCCAGATGACGCAGACCATCCACTCGAACTTCATCATGCACCTGAACGAATCCGCCTGCGTGAAGTGCGGCCGCTGCGTGCAGCTCTGCCCGGTGAACGCCCTGACCATGGAACGCGACGCCGA
>JAXVQY010000036.1:0-2749 GCA_037303805.1 bacterium
GCTTCATCGCCCATGATACTGCGCATCTTTACGTGGGAAAGTAGGCCGATGCCAGCATGTTATTTCAGCCCCTGCGGATCTCCGCGGGGGCTTTTGATATTTTTCTATGAAGACAGATATTACTACCGGAAGCCTGATCGGAGGAATGGTTCTGTTTGCGTTGCCGATTTTTTTCGGTAATGTATTTCAGCAGGGCTATCAGGTGGCCGATATGGCTGTAGTGAGTCATGTGCTCGGAGATGCAGCCCTTGCAGCTTTGGGGTGTACAGTTTCCGTCTATATCGTAGTTCTGGGACTTTCGTCTGGAATTTCTAACGGCTGTTCTTTGGTTGTTGCCCGTTGTTTTGGCGGTAAGAAGGACGGAGAGCTTGGTCGGGCTGTGACTGCTGCAGTGTGGCTGTGGGCTGGCATGTCTTTGCTGATCATGCTGGCAGGGCTGCTTGGAGCTGAGCCATTGTTGAAGGCGCTACGAACGCCCGAAGATGCTCTTGAAATGGCGTCAACGTATTTGCGTGTTATTTTTTTTGGCATACCTGTACTTCTTGCCTACAATATGCTTGCCGGGATTCTCAGAGGCGTGGGAAATAGTCTTGTCCCATTGATTTTTCTAGTGATTACGGCAGCTGGAAATATTGCTCTTGATATAATCCTGGTGGCTGGTCTTGATCTTGGAGTTCCCGGAGCTGCGGTGGCTACGGTTGTTTCCGAGGGAGGAGCAGTTCTTCTTTGTTTGTGGTATATGGCCGGTAATTCTCCCGAGTTACGTCCGGCAAGCCGTTCCAACTGTTTTTCTTCGAAGTTTCCGAACGCGTTTCTGCCCGATATGGCCATGCTCGGGCAGATGCTCGGAACAGGGCTTTCCATGGGATTTATGATGTGTTTCGTCGATATAGGCATCATGATTCTGCAGTCTGCCATTAATGATCTCGGTACAGCTGCAGTAGCCGGATATGCAGCGGCAAGACGATTTCATAGTGTCTTTATGCTTGCCCTTGGAACGCTGGGCGTGGCGGCATCTACGTTTGCTAGTCAGAATATCGGTGCAGCACAGTGGAGAAGAGCAAAAATCGGAGTACGTCATGCCATTGGCCTGGCTTTGCTGTGGGTGGCTGGTGTCAATGTTGTGGTGTGGTTCTGGGCCGGAGACTTGGTCAGACTGGTAACAGGTAGTAGTAATGCGGAAGTCATTCAATCTGGATGCATGTATCTGCAGATAGATGCGCCATTTTATACCGGAATAGCAGTACTCATCATTTTGCGTTGTGCCCTTCAGGGAATGGGAGGACGGTTATTCAGTCTAGGGGAAGGCCTGCTGGAACTTTCAGGAAATGTCATATTTGCACTTTTTGTGGTTCCGACTGCCGGGTACGTGGGAGTCTGTCTTTGCGAGCCTGTGACCTGTACAGTATGCGCTGTGTATATTAGTGCCTGTTATTTTTTGACCGTACGGAAGCAGGATCAACTGGCTGACAAGGAGACTCCAGTTCGATAGAAGAATGTAGAATATTTGTCAGGAGAAAATAGGACAAAATTCTGTCGGATCGACAACAGTAGTACAGCAAGCGGGGGAGATCGTGGAAAAAGTGACCAAGGAAGTTATGGGGGCAATTTTTTTTGAAGCGGGTAATATTCTCGTTATGCGAAGGGCTCCGTTTATGAGTTGTCCCGGAAGCTGGGAGTTCCCCGGTGGCAAGTTGGAATTAGGAGAAACTCATAGGGAATGCCTGGCCCGAGAACTGCGGGAAGAGCTCCATATAGAAGCAGAGATCGGTGAGTATCTGGCAGAGAACAGTCATGATTATGATTTCGGAATCGTGCATCTTTGTGTTTATCTCGTGAATGCGTGGCATGGAGAGATAGCTCTAACTGTTCATGATGATATGCGCTGGGTTCCTTTGAAGGAACTGGCATCGTTCCCCGGACTGCTGCCTGCGGATGTACCCATAGCTCGAGCACTGGAAAAGAAGTTGGGATGATTACGGCCGTCTGCGGCTGTCACAACAATTTTATGTTTGAAATATAGTGTCACGGCGAGTTTTTAGATTGATGCATAAGCGTTGTATTGTGGTTGCAAAGATTTTTTAATGCTGCCGGCAAAAAGGCGACCTGATCAGGTCGCCTTTTTGCTTTAGGATAGCTGCTAATCAGCAGTATTTTTTATTTCTTTTTCGGCGCAGTCAAGACAGAGCACACGTCCGTTTACTTTTTGTATCCGCGAGGACATAACACCTTCACCACAGGACTCACAGATGATGGTAGGTAGACGCCTTGCAAGATGAGGCATATCATAAAGAGGTTCTCCTATGGAGAATAATGATTCAAAAGGCATAGTTAAAATCTGTTCGATATTTTTTCTTCTCAACCTCTCTGCCTCTATTTCCAGTTTTGTGCGAATCCATTCAGACAGATTTTGTGCAGTCAGTTCTTTACGCAGATCTTTCATACGTCTGGAGATATCATCATCACGGACAAGTTGGACAAGACGCGCTCTTTTTCCGTCACTGCGGCGGAAAAAACTGAAAGCGACTTTTCCTCGATCTCGAAGTATGAGATTTCCTTTGCCCAAGGTACAGCCCACAAGTGCCTGAATGGCATCAACTGCACACATGTCGGTTTCGGTGACGGCAACAATTTCTTCGTCGGAAGCCTTTCCCATATTTTCGATGGCCCATACTGCTGCGCGGATACCGAGACTCAAACCCGGACACCAGTGGCCATGAAAGGCCACGGCCTTGTCGATGAGTTCCTG
>JAXVQY010000037.1:0-2750 GCA_037303805.1 bacterium
TGATGCGGATGACTTCGGACATGTCGGTCTGCAGCATGCTGTTGATGACCGAAGGGGTCATGGTCAGAATGCCCTGGAAGAGGAAGGTTCCGACGATGACGTTGACGATGGATGCCTTTTTCACGGACGCGCCGCCGATGAGCAGGGCGGCCACGGCGGGAAAGGCCATCATGAAGGGACCCATGTACAGCTGAATGAAGCCGAAGCTCTGCTCGTACACGATGATGCCGAGAGCGCCCAGCCAGGTGGAGAGAATGACGGAAAGGGTACGCATGCGGTTGATGTTCACACCGCTTGCACGGGCATATTCGGGGTTGGAACCCACGGTGGTCATGGCCGTGCCGGTGCGGGTGCGCATGAATATCCACATGAGGCCGCACAGCAGCAGGAAGAACAGGAACATGCCGGTGGGGAAGTAGAAGGCGTCGCCTATATTGAAGGCGGCTATGTCGCTTATGGCTTTTTGCCAGAATTCCTCCACCGAAACCGTGGTACGCAGTCCCACGCCCGCATAGCCCCAGACCATGTTGGAGCTGGAGTAGGGCAGGACAAGCCACATGATGCACATGAAGGCCACGGATGAGAAGCCCACATAGGTGGCGATCATCATTTCTTCGCCTTTGACCTTGTTGAGCAGAAGACCGTAGCCCCAGCCGAGAATGACGGCAATGGGCGTGGCGATGAGCATGGCGGTGAAGACGCCCGGAATGCCTTTTGCCTCAAGTTCGACACTGGTCACGGCCCCGAGAAGTCCTGCGATGATGCCGAGGGGCAGACCGAAGTTCAGGCCGCAGCCCGACTGTACCATGGGAACCATGGCGAGGACGAGAACGCCGTTCATGCCGAAGCGTACCAGGGTATCGCTGAAGGCGGCATCCACGGGGACGCCCACAAAGGGAGCCACAAGGAACAGGACGATGAGAAAAACCCCGATGAGTATGCGGGGCCATCCGGCTTCTTCTATGAATTTTTTGATGCGGTTCATGCGGTTGCCGCCTCCGTAGCGTTGGAATTGTCGGCCGCGGCCTTTTCCGCCTCTGCGGAACCGGCGCCCATGAGCAGATAGCCGAAGGCTTCGGAGGGCGTGCTCGCGGGCAGGATGCCTGCCACGGCGCCCTTGTCGATGATGGCGATGCGGTCGCAGACGGAACGCAGTTCCTCAAGTTCGGAGGAAATGACCACCACGGTCATGCCGTGTTCGCGGTTGCAGCGCTTGAGCGTATCCAGCACCACCTTCTTGGCGCCTACGTCGATGCCGCGGGTCGGCTCGGCCACGAAGAGCAGCCGGGGTTTTGTCTCAAAGGCCTTGGCCAGGCAGACTTTCTGCTGATTGCCGCCGGAAAGTTCCTGTACATGCTGCTTTTCGCTGGTACATTTGATTTCCAGATCGCGGATGTACTTGCGGGCGCATTCGGCTATGGCCTCTTCGTCGCGGATCTTCAGCGGACCGAAGCTGCGCAGAAAGCGACCCTGCGTCTGCAGCGAGGTGAAGATGATGTTCCAGGCAATGGACTCTTCGAGCAGCAGGCCCACGCCGCGTCTGTCTTCGGACACCGCGGAAATTCCCAGAGAAAGAGGGGAAACGGGATTGTTGAGCTCTACGGTCTGCCCATGGAAGGTGACTGTCCCGCCAGCGGGGTGCAGTCCCATGATGCCGTTGGCAATGCCGAGTTTTCCCTGTCCGGCCATGCCGCCGATACCGAGGATTTCTCCCTCGTACACGGTCAGGTTCACGTTGCGCACCGTTTCACCGGGCATGTCCACCCACAGGTGACCGATTTCCATGGCCACCTCCTGAAACTCACGTCTGGCTTCTTCGGCATGCTCCTGTCTGTCGATTTTGCGGCCTACCATGGCGCTGGCTATCTGACGGACGCTCGTTTCCGCGGGCGTGGTCTGCAGCACCACTTCGCCGTCGCGGAGAATGACGATGTCGTCGCAGACGCTCATGACTTCCTGGAGTCGGTGGGAAATGAAGATGATGGAGATGCCCTGGGCGGCAAGACGGCGCATGGAGTCGAGCAGAATGTCGGCTTCGCTCTCGGTGAGCACGGCGGTGGGTTCGTCCAGTACCAGAAGACGGGTTCCCTTCTTGTCTATTTCACGGGCGATTTCCGTGAACTGCTTGTAGCCCACGGGCAGTTCGGAAATGGGCGTGGAGCTGTCGAGTTCGATGTTGAGACGGGAGATGGCCTCGTCGGCACGCTTCGTCATGGAAGCTCTGTCGAGGGTGGTCAGGCGGTCACCGAAGGCTTCCACCAGAGGATTGTAGACCAGCGTCTCTCGATTGAGCACGATGTTTTCCGCGACGGTAAAGCCGGGAATGAGGGAAAATTCCTGATGTACCATGCCGATGCCCGCTCTGAGGGCATCCATGGGACTGCGGAAGTGGACTTCCTTTCCGTCTATCAGGATTTTTCCTTCATACCCGCCCGTTTCCTGGATGACGCGCATGCCGAAAAGAATATTCATAAGGGTGGATTTGCCCGCCCCGTTTTCGCCGACAAGACCGAGAATGCGTCCCCTGCCCAGGGTGAAGTTGACGTTCTTCAGCACCCGGTTGGAAAAGTACGCCTTGCCGACACCTTCTACGCGAAGCAATGGATCTTCTGCGCCCATAGGACCTCTTTAGTCAGGAATGTGTCTCCGCCGGAGTCGTGAAAGCAGGGAAAGGTGTGTTGCGGAGACTTGTTGTGATGGGGGTGTTTTCCGAAAAGAAAACTCATAAAACAGCATACCACAAAAAAATC
>JAXVQY010000038.1:0-2772 GCA_037303805.1 bacterium
CGAATTTACAGGAAACTCACGGCGTTCCTTTTTATCTATCAAGGCCGCCAACCTAATGGACTTCGCTCCTCTTGACGAGAAATAGCGCATGAGAAAATCCATGGAGCGGCCGGTATCCACTATATCCTCAACAATGAGAACATGCTTTCCCTCCAGGGAAATTTCCACATCCTTGGTAATCTGTACATGCTCACTGCTGCTTGCTCTGTCTCCATAGCTTGCAAGTCGAACAAAATCAATGAGGACATCTTTCTTCATGGATCGTACAAGATCACTGAAATAGGGAAATGCCCCTTTTAGAACACTTTCGGCAACAACCGATTCTTCCTTATAAAGAGCATCAATCTCCATCGCCATTTCATCAACGCGACGCTGAATGACTGCTGCACTGAAAACTTCCTTCAGCTTCATATCACTACCTTCTGATGAGACTCATGAGAAACTGCTTCATCTCCGGACCTGGGACATAGCCGGCCTCACTTACTTCAATATGTCCATCCCGGTTATAAATCACATTGAAAGGAATGGCATCAATCCTATAAGCCCGAGCCAGCTCTTCTCCTCCGTAGTAGACAGGATACGCTCCCATCATTCCCATGGATTTTACAAAAGAATCAGCCTCCCGTATATCCTGATCAATGGCTATTCCGATGATAATAAGGTCTTCGGCGGGAATTTCCTTCCTCATCTTGATCAGTTCCGGGATTTCCCGGCGGCAGGGGCCGCAGAACGCCGCAAAAAAATTCACCAGAATCACCTTGCCATGATTCGCGGCAAGTTCATCCAGCAGCTCGTATGTATGAATCTGCTTCAGCTGCTTACCTGTCTCCTGTCCAAAGGAGATGCCGGCAGGCACCATGAAAATAACCGCCAGCAGACCGATACCCAAAAGGCGTAAAAAGCCGAAAGGCTTTCCATGCATACAGTTCACTCCTTGCTTTTCCTCAAATCCTAAGAACGCAGAACACTTTTCTTCCGCGAACTTTTTTAGGTGTACTGAAAATCGTTGAAAACGCCAACCTTAAACTATAGGATACATTCCGGCAAACAAGCTCCCACCCCGGAAGTGCTGCCGAAATAAGGACGAGTCCATGACAAAAATTTCTGATGCGCACGAGGCCGAGCTGCTCTCCATGGCGGAGAACAAGAATGACAGCGCTTCTGCACGAATCAAAAAAAGCAAACAATCCCGGAGTAATACCGAAATTATCGATATAACTTCCGGTCCGGCTTCGGAAGAAGCTTCCCCTGCTCGTGCCGACGAAAAAACAAAGACGGACAAATCCGAAAAAAAATTAAAGCGAGTGCGTCCTGTTTCCGCAAAAACAGAGTCTTCCGCAGAAGACAACCACGATACCGCTCCCGTTTCTGACGACAGTCTGGAAGATCAAAGTTCGGAAGAAGACACTCCAGACCTCATGGAGGCAGAGTTGGAACAGGCGCAGGATGGTGAACTCCTCCCCGAGGACCATGCTCTGGATGACAACTTTGAAAACTTCGATGATGACGGACGTATCATTGATTTGGGCAGCAATCTTCCTGCCATTGCAGAAGATAGATTACCGAGCGTGGCGGTTCGCGACAATCTTCAGAGTTATCTGCGAGAGGTGAGCAAATTCCCCCTGCTGGAACCTGAAGAAGAAACTGAACTGGCCCGACGTGTGCGTGATCACGGAGATCCTGAAGCAGCTTTTCGAATCGTCTCCTCTCATTTGCGACTTGTAGTCCGTATTGCCATGGATTTTCAGCGTCGCTGGATGCAGAACGTGCTTGATCTCATTCAGGAAGGCAACGTAGGACTTTTACGTGCCGTCAACAAGTTCGATCCCGATAAGGGGATAAAATTTTCCTACTATGCCTCATTCTGGATCAAGGCCTACATACTCAAGTTCATCATGGATAACTGGCGCATGGTGAAAATAGGTACGACTCAGGCTCAAAGAAAACTCTTTTACAACCTGAACAGAGAACGACAAAAACTTATTCTGCAGGGCTTTGATCCTGACGCTGCGCTGCTTTCAGAGCGACTTGGAGTGACCAAGGATCAGGTAGTGGAAATGCAGCAGCGGCTTGATGCCGGAGATGTTTCTCTAGACTTGCCGGTGAGTGATGAAAACGGCAGCGCATCCCGCATGGATTTTCTGCCTGCCCTTGGCCCCGGGGTGGAAGAAGGCATAGCTGATTCTGAAGTATCACAGCTTGTTAGAGACAGTATTCATGAGCTTATTCCTACCCTTTCCGAGAAGGAAGTCTATATTCTGGAGCACAGACTTCTCACTGACGAACCAGCCACTCTCAGAGAAATAGGCGAAAGGTACCATGTCACTCGTGAACGTATACGCCAGCTGGAAGCGCGCCTGCTGGAAAAACTGAAAGAACATCTCGGGCGCGAGATCAAAGACTTCTCGGAAGAATGGATACAGCCATAGCTCTTCCAACCACAGGATATCCATGTTCATGCATACCTCATCCCTTTTCCGGGTCCGTCGGCATCTGACCTCGCCCGGCCGCGCACAGCGCCTGATGTTCGCCTCCACGCTTGCCCTCATGCTTCTGCCCGCGGGGTGCACGGCCACAGGCAACGGCCCCGCCTCCGGGCAGGATGCCTTTCTCTCACCCGCGCAGCTCTCTCCGCAGCAGCCGTCGCAGCGGGCCGAAATCAGCTTCGCCCAGCTCAAGATGGACAGCGCCCTCGGCCGCAACGACCGCGAAGGCATAATCGATTCCGCGAACCGTCTGCTCGAGTACAGCACCGGCGCCTACAAACTGCCC
>JAXVQY010000039.1:0-2821 GCA_037303805.1 bacterium
GTACTCAGCAGGCCGACGATCAGCGACGTGCGGCAGCCCGACCAGATGATGGAATAGATGTCCCTGCCCAGCGCATCGGTGCCGAAGGGAAACTCGGCATCCGGCGCATGGTTGACGCTGGAGAGATGGAAAAGCGTCGGATCGTGGACGGCCAGCCGATCCGCCAGAAGACAGCACAGCACCACAACGGCGAACACCAGGCAGGACAGCAGCGGAATGCCGGGCATGAGGCGCCGCCGGAGAACGGGAAGCTCCTTTCCCTCCGCGGCAGGATGCGCGCCGACGAGCTGAAAATCCTCCGCAGTCACAGCAATCCTCCGTCCCCGGCCTTCAGGCGGGAATCGAGGCATCCGCCGATAAACCCGGCCAGCATGCTGCCGACGATCACCAGAAACGCCGTGAACATGACCATGAGCATCAGCACGTTGTAATCGTGATACTTGGCGCTGCTGACGGCCAGAAGTCCGATTCCCGGATAGTTGAACACCGTCTCCGCCACATAGGTGCCGCCGAGCACGTGGGGAACGGAAACCGCCATGAGATTGACGATTCCCGGCAGCACGTTGCGCAGGCAGTGGCGGATCAGCACGGCGTTGCGGCCGAGTCCCTTGGCGCGCGCAAGCAGCACGTAATCCTGACGCACCTCGTCCAGAAGCCTGTTGCGGATCATGCAGGCATAGTACCAGACATGCCCCGCCACCATGACGACGAGCGGAAGAATCAGATGCCGGGCCCTGTCGAGCACATCGCCGGAACGTCCCAGAGCGTAGGCCCCGCCGCTGGGCAGCCACTGAAGATTCACGCTGAAGACCAGCACCAGCATGGTTCCCAGCCAGAAGGCAGGCGTGTAGAAGGCCACCGTGCCCACGGCGCTCAGACAGCGGTCGATCCACCCGTCCTCGTACCTCACGCAGATCAGGGCAAGCCCCGTCGCCGCCGCAAACACCAGCACATAGGCCAGTCCGCCGAGCAGAAGCGTGTTGCCGATGAGCGGTCCCGCCACTTCCGTGACGGGTCTGCGGTATTTCAGGGAAATGCCGAAATCCCCCTGTACGGCCGCCGTCAGCCATTTTTCATACTGAACACGGAGCGGAGCATCGAGGCCCAGCCTGTGACGGGCCGCCGCGAGTTCCTCCACCGTCATGGACTGCGTGGCGTCGCCGTAGAACGACTGCAACGGATCCCCGGGCGCCAGCCGTGCAAGCCAGAACACCATGACCGAAAGCAGCAGCATCATGAATGCCGCCGCGAGGAGCTTTTTCCCCAGCTGAAATATCAGAGCTTTCGCCTTCAAGACCGTCTCCGGACAAACGCCGATACGCCCGAACGGTGTACCGCTTCTCAGGAAAAAACAGGGCACGGCCATGATCGCCGTCCCCCGTTTTAAATATAACACTTTGATTTATTTAAAGTGTTACCTTTTATAAAATCGTAACACGACTATAAATGGCTCCGGCACGCCTGTCAAGAAGGGGAGAAAAGGCCGGAATAAAAAGAAGCTGATAACGATAAGCAATGAAAAGTTATCTGCTTGTCGACTCTTCAACGTCCTTCCGGTCGGCGGAGATGGAGAGAGTACGGATTGTTCGGCGGAGATATTGTCACCAGGTCTGTTCTTCTGTATGAATTAATCAGAATATCATACACCAGTCTCTGCAGAAGGGAAAATCCGTGCTCCGGACTCCCCTCCGTCTGAGCCGCCGACGAGCGACTCGTCCGCATGCCCGGCAGAACAGGAGTCTTCCGGCAGAAATCACGGACTTTCCGTATGAGGAGAGCTTATGAATCATCCGTTCAGCGGCGATTTTCTGCAATGGATCCACACCTTTCTGTCTGTTCTGGAAACCCGCAGCATCCAGCGTTCCGCCAGAAGGCTCTGTCTCTCCCCTTCCGCCGTAAGCTATCAGATACGCAAACTTGAAACGGAACTGGGGCGGGTTCTGTTTGAGCGCACCAGCACGGGCATGTCGGCCACGCATGAAGGAATACAGCTGAAAAACGACGTGCTGCCCATTCTGGATGCTCTCGCCAGACTGCGGAACGGGGAAGGGGACGAACGCAGGCTGGAGGGGACGCTTCATCTCACCTGTCTGGACAGACTGGCCCATGAACTGGTCTTCCATATCATGAGCTTCCGCAACCTTCATCCCGACGTGCACTTCATTCTGGACGCCACATCGTCAAAGCACGTGTATCAGCATGTCGATTCCGGCATGGTGGACTTCGGACTCACCATCTACCGGGAGATTCCCGGCACACTGCAGTTCACGGAGCTGCGCCCCAGTTCGGCCTTTCTCTACACGCCCAAGGGGAACCCCTACAATCTGCCCCTCACGCCGACCTGGGAGCAGATCTGCACACTTCCCTTCATCGCCCTGACCCTCGAGGGCTACGTCAATCCCATCCTTGCCACCATGCCGGACATGCCCCAGCCGGAAAACGTCGTCATCGCCATCAACAATTTCATTCTGGCTCTGCAACTGGTCAAACAGGGCGTAGGCGCCTGCATCGCGCCGCCGCTGACGCCGCTGGAAGACGCGGACGACTACACCATCTTCAACATCGACCATATCTTCGCCGTGGGCGCGCTGGGCATCATCAGCCGGAAAAACAAACTTATTTCCTCTCCCGCACGGGTCTTCTTCGACTTTCTGAGAGACGTCTATCCCCGACACGCCTCCTGACCTCCCGCCGTCGTCCGCCCTCCGTGTGCAATTCCATTGCATGCCGCCGTTCAAAAAGAATCTTTTGACAATTACACACCGCAAGGTGTTCTATAACTTTAGGGTCAGTATCCTTTTTGCAGCTGCGTATAAAACGG
>JAXVQY010000040.1:0-2976 GCA_037303805.1 bacterium
TCACAGCAGCGAGAACCTGCTGAGCGGCGGCGGCCTTGGTCATCTTCAGGTCGGGAGCCTGCATCATCATGGAACCGGACTGGTCGGCGAGCAGATCGAAGCTGTCCACCTTGCGGACCATATCAGCGGCCTGGGCAGCAGAGGCAATCCCCATCACCAGAGCCGCAGCAACCAGCGCATTACGAAACACTTTCATGGAATCCTCCATTACTTAAAAATGTTGTGGCAAACTCGGATGTCCTATCTCTATCAGAGCCCTTTACCGCAGGCAAGTAGAAAAAAGGCGAAAGAGTTAACCTCTCTCGCCTTTTCAAGCAATCGTCTAAGCGACTAAAGCGTGAAGTGTACGACTTACACGCAGCCGGTGGGCTTGGGCAGGCCGGCCATCTTGCAGGCGCCCTTGCCGGGGCCGGAGGGGAACAGTTCGTAGATTTCCTTCAGCTTGTAGCCGGTGTTCTTGGACATGATACGCACCATGGGGGCGATACCATTCTTCTTGTAGTAGTCCTGCAGGAAGTCAATAACCTTATGATGATCGGCGGTAAGTTCCGGAATACCTTCGGATTCCTTCACATATTCCAGCCATTCAGGGCACCAGTCTTCGAAGCGAAGCAGGAAGCCGTCTTCGTCCACTTCAAAGGTTTTTCCCTGGAAAGAAACTTCAGCCATGCGCGTCCTCCTTGGACATGTTGGGACTGTGGGGAAATTGTCTGCGTTAGGCGCAGACTCACATACATACAAAAAAGGAAAAAGAATGACGTTCCTTCTGTTTAGGGAGCCTGCCACAAATGATGGGAAATGACAAGCCCTGCCGGCTATTCTTTTTGTCCGGGCCACAAAAGATCTCCGGAATCGACCGGGAACGTGCCGCAGAAAGAATCCGCCGGAAAAGCCTTGTACAGGGTTTTCAGAAGAGACGCAAGTTATTTTCTCCTCAGGCCTCGACAAAACCGTCGAAAACCTGTCTCGTGGCACCTCCGTCGAAGGAACGGGACGCCGTGCCGGATCAACTATCCGGACATGGAGTTCGCGTTCCGAGCGGAATCGTGTCGACCGGACGGAACCTGCCGTCCGGGACGGATCGGACGCACCGCTCCTCGGGGCTCCGGAACATATCCGGCACCGGAGGAACGGAGACTTCCCCGGTCCTCCTCACCCACGGCGGAGGACCGCTCCGGCATGCCCTAACGGGGCATGCAGCACTTCTTGTACTTCTTGCCGCTGCCGCAGGGGCAGGGATCATTGCGGCCGATCTTCGGAGTTTCGCGGCGGACGGGCTGCTTGGCGTACACGTTGCCTTCCACATAGAACCACTCGTCGCCTTCCTTGCGGAAGAAAGCGTCCTCGCGCAGTTCCTGCGGCACGTTCTGCACGCTGTAATGAGCGCTGAACTTCACTTCGCCGGTGCTGTCGTTCTCGCCGCCGTCGAGAGTTTCGATGATGTCCAGCCCTTCCCAGGTCATCATGGAAGACCATTCCTTGATTTCGTCGGCAGAGGCGTCCTCGCGGAACTGGGGATGGGTGGTGTCGGTAAGAAACTGATACTTGCCCAGGCAGTGAGCCGTGTAGCGGGCACGCATGAGGGCTTCGGCGGTAGGAGCCTTGGCCTTTCCTTCAATATACTGGCCACAGCAGGCATCCAGCTCAAGGCCGGAGCCACAGGGACAAAGACTCATAGATATTCCTCCCAAAAAGGTTTGCGCGCAGTGTGCCTGCATTTCGTGCGGATGACAAGTCCGCAGGACATAAAAAAAGCCCGCCGGAGAGGGAAGCCGACGGGCGGGAGGTGTTGATTGGTGTTTCAAAGGAATGTACAAAGTAATATGCAAATTTCATGCCAAAGTCTATTTTTATATTTTTAATACAATAAAAACAGCATATTGAAAATTTCATCCTTTTCTGACTCCTCAAAAAAGGGGCAAAAAACGTATTTTTTTTTGAACATGCCTTTTCCCCGCAATCCGGGGAACGGGACGCTCTTGAAAAAATTTTGAACATCCCTTCTTCCGCGCCCGGTTTCCGCCGGAAAAAAAGACCCGCAACACTTTCCGGCCATGCCGTTTTTCCGGAAAAGCCTCCGGAATCCGGTCGAGGTTCTCCCGCGCTCGCGGCCGCGACGCAGAAACGGTATCGAAGAGGGCAGAAAACTGTCTGCCGGTCAGAAAAAATTCTTCGGAAATGCCGACATTCCCGCAGCGCACGGAGCCGGGTGTGTTCCAAAAACTGTATTTCCCCGTCCCGGTCCCCCGGCAGGCCGGACGCAGCGGCAAGGACGGACGGCTCAGGCCAGCCGTTCGAGACGCCGAAACCGCCGCAGGGTAAGATGACACACCGCGATGGCCAGAGCGTCGGTCGTGTCCAGCGGCCCGTCGATATGCGTTTTTCCCAGGAGCCGGGCCACCATGTAGGCCACCTGTTCCTTTTCCGCCCTGCCGGTCCCGGCCAGCGTCTTTTTCACCAGCGTGGGTTCATAGTCCTGCACGGGCAGGCGGAACGAGGCGCAGGCGGCGATGGCCGCTCCTCTGGCCTGAGCCAGCTTGATGGCGGACATGACGTTCTTTGCGGTAAAGACCTGCTCCACTCCGGCTTCCTCGGGGCGGAACTCTTCTATGATGTCGTGAAGGCCGTGGTAGATGAAGGAAAGGCGTTCGGGAAAGGAACTGCCCTTCACGCGCAGCACACCGTTGGCCACAAGCTCCAGCCTGCCGGAGCTTTCCCGGACGATGCCCCAGCCGGTGACGTTGGAGCCCGGATCAATGCCGAGAACGGAAACGGAAGTCGACGGAGAACCAAAAGCCGTCATGTCTGCCTCTCGAAAGAAAAGGCCGGGGCAGAAAAACTGTCCCGGCCCGGATATTCAGGATCGCACACGCACCGATTATTCGGCGGGAGCTTCCTCGGCGCCTTCCATGAACACGGCGACCATGGTGAAGTAGGACTTGTACACGGCCTTCACGCCTTCGGGAAGAGGCATGT
>JAXVQY010000041.1:0-3077 GCA_037303805.1 bacterium
GGGTGGCGTCTGGACTACTTTTTCGTGTCGTCCGAGCTGCGGAACAACATCCGCGATGCATGGATAGAAAACGATGTGTACGGTTCCGATCATTGCCCCGTAGGGCTTGCCCTGGAACTGTGACGCTCTGCGGCCTCTGGGGCTGCGGAGAAGGAAAGAAAGGCCGGCGGGCGCCATGCGCCCGCTTTTTTACGCGGACGGAGGCGAAGACATGCGGAAGTACGACAGAGCTCCGGGCACAAAAAAAGCCCCGATGAAATCGGGGCGAAATATGGGGCGAATAACAGGGTTTGAACCTGCGACCCCCTGGGCCACAACCAGGTGCTCTGCCAACTGAGCTATATTCGCCGTGCAGAAAGAGTAATTATTCGATTGCCGAAGAATAGTCAAGCGTTTTTTTGCAATCCCTTCGGAGGATGAGATTGGACAGTTTTCTCATAGAGGGCGGCGTGCCGCTCAAGGGCGTCATCGAGGTCAGCGGTTCCAAGAATGCCGCGCTTCCCATCATCATGGCTTCCATTGCCGTGGATGATGACGTGACCTATACCAACGTACCCGATCTTCGGGACATTCATACCACCATCAAGCTCCTCAACATTCTGGGGCGGGAAGCCGTGCTGGATAACGGCGTCGTGACGGTGAAGAACGGGGAACTCGGCATGGAGGCTCCCTATGATCTGGTCAAGACCATGCGCGCTTCCGTGCTCTGTCTCGGACCGCTGCTGGCCAGAAAGGGGGAGGCCAAGGTGTCGCTGCCCGGCGGCTGCGCCATCGGCGCGCGTCCCGTCGATCAGCATCTTTCCGCGCTGGAGAAGATGGGCGCGGTGTTTGATCTGGAGAGCGGCTACATCCACGGCCGCTGCCCCGACGGTCTGCACGGAGCGCATGTCCGTTTCGATTTCCCCACCGTGGGAGGGACGGAGAACGCGCTGATGGCCGCGTGTCTTGCCGAAGGGGAAACCCTGCTGGAAAATGCCGCC
The DNA here is from genome assembly GCA_037303805.1 of bacterium. Lineage (GTDB taxonomy): Bacteria > Desulfobacterota > Desulfovibrionia > Desulfovibrionales > Desulfovibrionaceae > Mailhella. The sequence goes on from JAXVQY010000041.1 coordinate 981, forward strand.
CGTGAACCGGAAATCGTGGATCTGGCCAATTTCCTGACGGCCTGCGGCGCCGTCATCGAGGGACAGGGAACGACCATGATACGGGTGCGGGGCGTGAAGAGACTGCACGGCTGCACCTATGCCATCATGCCCGACCGCATCGAGGCCGGAACCTTCCTCATTGCCGCCGGCGTGACCGGGGGCGAGCTGCTGCTGAAAAATTGTCCGCTCGACGACATGTCCGCCGTGGTGGACAAGCTGCTTGCCGCAGGCATGATCATCGAAAGGACGGAAGACGGTGTTCTTGCCCGTGTGGGGGCGGACGGACTCAGAGGCGTGGACATCAGCACCAGACCTCATCCCGGCTTTCCTACGGACATGCAGGCTCAGTTCATGGTGCTCATGTGCTGTGCGCAGGGTTCGGGCCTCGTCAAGGAGAACATTTTCGAAAACCGCTTCATGCACGTGCAGGAACTGGTACGCATGGGCGCGGACATTCATGTGACCGGTTCCTCCGCCATGGTGCGCGGCGGCCGGAGACTGACCGGGGCGCCGGTCATGGCTTCCGATCTGCGGGCCGGTGCGGCGCTCGTGCTGGCCGGACTGGCGGCGGAGGGCGAAACCCGCGTGCAGCGTATTTATCACGTGGACAGAGGCTATGAACATCTGGCCGACAAGCTCTCGGCCGTGGGTGCCCGCATCCGTCGCGTCAAGGATGCGGAGTAGAACGTTGTGCTGAATGAGGGGAGGGGCCGGAACGGTCCCTCCCCGCCGAGCTTCCGACGGGGCGTTTCTGCCCGGAACGTCGGCAGGCTCGGGAACAGCGGGCACGGTGCCCGCGCAGGCCTGTTCGGGACCGCGTCTCCCGCCGGAGAGACCGCCGTCCGAATGCCGCTGAAACGTTATGCCGTCCATCCGGTGTGGGGTCATGTCGGGCGCGTCGGAACTGCCTTCGCTTCTTTTCCGCCAGAGATTGCTGCTTGCCGTGCTGGCCGGTTCCGTATCACTGCGCGATGCCGTGCTCGGCGTCGCCTTTCTTTTTCTCGTGGTGACGGTTCCCCGTATGCCCGGATTCTGCCGGTCCGTGCTGCTGGCGGTATTTTTTCTGTGCGGTCTGGGCGTGACTTTTCTTGCCTCCCCGGAGGCGCCCGATTGTCCCTCCTGGGCCTCCGTACCGCGGAAGAGCGTCCTTGCCGAGGGGCGCGTCGCCTCGGTCACGGGGCTTCCCGGCGGGCGCGTGCGTGTGCTGCTTGAGAACGTCCGTCCCGTGAAGGATATGCCGTCTCTGTCCGGCAGGACGGAAGAACAGATCCGCAAGGCGCTTCATCGGAAGGCGGAACCCGTGCCTTCCGGCATCCGCAAGGGGTATCCCGGTACCGTCGTGGAAGATGAGGCTTCGCCGGTTCCCGGTCTTGTGAGCATGACGCTGTATGCCGGAGACATGGAACAGTGCGGAAGACCGGTGCAGGGGCAGACGCTGCGGGCGCTCATGCGTCTGTATCCCGTGTCGGGCAGCGTGAATCCGGGCACGTCCGATCTGGGCAGGTACTGGGCGGACCGGGAGGTCTGGCATAATGCGCGGGTGAACAGGACGGGCCGGGGGCCGCTGTTTCTGGAGCTGAAGAACGGTGAAGGTGCGGTGTCCCGGGCCTTTCTTCTCCGGGAGCGCTGGCGGAACATGCTGGAAACGGCACTGGTCGGTCCGGAGGGCGGGAAGAGCGCTGCGAACAACGGCGGATGGGAAGGCGCAAGCTCCATGAGCGGCTCGCAGGGACGGGCCATGCTGGTGGCGCTGCTCTTCGGGGATCGTTCCGTGCTGACGCCGGAAACCGTGGATCTGTTCACCCGGGCGGGCCTTGTGCATTCTCTGGCTCTGTCCGGTCAGCATCTGGCACTGGCGGCCATGGCGGGAGCGGCCTTCATCTTCGTGCTCTCCCTCACGGTGCGTCGTCTTTTTCTTTCCGTTCCCCGGCGTGTGCTTGTGGTTTCGGCAGGCATACCGTTCGCCATGATGTATCTTTTTCTCGGCGGCGCCCCGTTTTCTCTGATACGTGCGGCCTGCATGATGCTGGCCGCAGCCGTCTTTCTCTGTCTGCGGCGTCCCGCGCCGCCTCTGGA
>JAXVQY010000042.1:0-3157 GCA_037303805.1 bacterium
GAGTCTGCTGCGAAGTTCGTTAAGTATAGAAGACCAGATTTCTTTCATAACAGAGCACGTTTACAGAAGAGCAAAGGAAAATACCATTGGCATGAATCAAAAATTCATACTATGCCGCAAACGCCGTATCCACAGCGGCTTGAATAAATAACTACTTATCATGTTTGAAAAATTTTTCAACTGCCCCGTCAGACAACTTTTTACATAACATATTGATAATATTTGATAAGGAGAAGAAAAACAAAAAAATATTGAAATCATTTTTTTTCTTTTTCCACATATTGTCTTACATTTTTTGAAGATTTTCTCAAAATTTCTTGATTTTTCATATTTTTTCCATGACCGAAGCTCCGCATCGCTTCCGGTCTTCATCATTTCATGCTGCTTCGTTTGCTCTGTCTCTTCCTTGCATGCATCCCAAACCGCCCAGCTGAATTCACAGATTCCCTTACTTATCAATCAGTTTCATGAATTGTTCTCCCAAAACAAACGCTTTTCTGCCTTTTCTTTTTGTTCTTGACTTTCTTGCCGACTCGAACAGACCACCCCATGCGACATCGTTCGCAAAAATAGCCTGCCGGATAATCCGGGATAATCCGAACCTGGGCAAATCATGATATGTCCACGTCTGCCCTCCGGATACAGCGACAATCTCATGCCGGTCGATGGTTACGTCTCCGTCCCCCTATTCTGAGATCTGTTCATGCAACTTTCCGCCTCCGTGCAGTCCGCCTTTCAGTAAAATTTTTGCCTTCGGCAGCAGCATGCCCTTGACGCGGCCGTTTTTCTGGTTATGCTCATTTGTGCAAAACATCATTGTATCCATCAGTCATAATGAGGAAGGAAAATGCCCCGTCCCAGACATTGCCGCTATGTAAGCGCTCCCCCCGCCGTTACCTACTTCAAGCCACGCGGCATTCCTCTGCGCGAGCTGCAGGAAGCACGGTTGAGCGTGGACGAGCTGGAGGCCCTGCGTCTGGCGGATGCAGAAGGACTCACGGCCCAGGAAGCCGCCCAATACATGCGTGTCTCACGACACACGTTCGGACGCACGCTGGCCTCGGCAAGACATACCGTTGCCGTCGCTCTCACGCAGGGCATGGCACTGCGCATCGAAGGCGGAACCTACGCCGTGGTTGCGAACCTTTCTCATGAGAACAAGGAGCATACTACCATGCAGAAAATCGCCATTTCCAGTGAAGGCCCCTCACTCGACGACATCGTCGATCCCCGCTTCGGACGAGCCGGAGGTTTCGTTGTTGTGACGCTTCCGGAAAAGACCGTGGAATATATCGACAACGGAGCTTCGCAGACCATGAGCATGGGGGCCGGCATTGAAACCGCCGAACGCATGGCACGGGCGGGAGTAGAGGTCGTCATCAGCGGTTACGTAGGTCCCAAGGCCTTCGAGGCACTCAAGGCTGCGGGCATCAAGGTCTGTCAGGATGTGGAAGGCGTGACCGTACGCGAAGCCGTGGAACGCTTTGAAAGCGGCTCTCTTCCCTTTGCCGAAGCCTCCAACAAGTAACGGAGGAATCATGCGGGTAGTCATTGCCAGCGGCAAGGGCGGCGCGGGAAAGACATGTGTGACGGCCTCGCTTGCCGACGTGTGGAACAGACCGCTCGTTGCCGTGGATACGGACGCGGAAGCCCCGAATCTGCACCTTTTCCTTACTCCGCAGATAACGGAAGTGAAAAAGGCCTTTCTGGACGTGCCGAATATGGATCCGGAAAAGTGCGTGCACTGTGAAAAGTGCCGCAATATCTGCTCGTACAAGGCCATCGCATCCTTTGTGGGAAAGATAACCCTTTTCCCCGACATGTGTCACGGCTGCGGAGGCTGCTTTGCCGTATGCCCCACAGGAGCTCTCATTCACGGTCGGCGCGAACTCGGCGAGCTGTCGAGCGGCTCCGTTCTGAACGGCTCCGTACGTTTTCTCATGGGCCGCACCAGAATAGGAGAATCCATGACGCCGCCGTTGCTGCGGCAGGAACTGAGACTTCTTGCCGAAATGCTGGAGTCCGTCCCCGGAGACGCTCTTATCGACTCCCCTCCCGGAGTAAGCTGTCCGGCAGTGACCGTAGCCCGCGAAGCGGACATCATTCTGCTGGTTGTGGACCCGACACCGTTCGGCTTTCATGATTTTCGCCTGGCGCATCAGGCTTTTCTGCCTATCGGTCGTCCCATGGCGGCCGTGATAAACAGAGCCGGAGCCGACGGCAATGCCGAAGGCGACGAAGCCGTACGGCGCTACTGCAGGGAGCAGAACCTGCCGATTCTTGCGGAGCTGCCCTTCGAACGAGAAGCGGCCGAACAGTATGCTTCAGGTCGTCTTCTGGCTGAAATCTCGCCGGAATGGCGCGAACGCTTTGAGCACCTGAGAGACGAGCTCCTCAATCTGGGCACGTCATGCGCCGCGGAGGAAACGAACCATGCGTGAAATCGTCGTCATCAGCGGCAAGGGCGGCACGGGCAAGACCACGGTAAGCGCGGCTTTTGCTCATCTGGCCCAGAACAAGGTGATTTGCGATCTCGATGTGGATGCTCCTGATCTGCATATTCTGCTCAACCCCGTGCCGAAGGAAACTCATGCCTTTGTTTCCGGCCACAAGGCCGTCATCAGGCATGAGGCATGCCTGTCCTGCGGTAAATGTGCCGGACTGTGCACCTTCGACGCCATTTCCCTGCAGCGGAACGGTTACGTCGCGGATCCGCTGCGCTGTGAAGGCTGCGGAGTATGTGCGCATCTTTGTCCGGCAAAGGCCATTGATCTTGAAGAGCAGCACTGCGGAGACTGGTACAAAAGCGACACACGTTTCGGCCCCATGGTGCATGCTCTGCTCTTTCCGGGACAGGAAAACTCCGGCAAGCTCGTGAGCCTGCTCAAGTCGGAAGCCCGCACCCTCGCCCGTGAACAGGGCCTCGACACCGTGCTCTGCGACGGCTCTCCGGGAGTCGGCTGCCCGGTTATATCCTCACTTTCCGGAGCAAGTCTGGCCGTAGGAGTAGTGGAGCCTACACCGTCGGGTCGTCATGATTTCCGGCGTGTGGCCGATCTGTGCAGACACTTCCGCGTTCCGCTTGCCGTCATCATCAACAAGGCAGACCTCAATGCGAAAGAGGCATAAGCCATGGCTGAAGAGTGCGTGCAGCGCG
>JAXVQY010000043.1:0-3212 GCA_037303805.1 bacterium
GAGTGTGAAGATCGAGAAAGGCGTCCGAAATCCTGGCAGACAAGGGAGCAACAGCATGATGAGTGATCTTTCCGGCTATCGGCGTCGTTTTCTTGATTATGTGGAGGAGTTCCGGGGGGTGCCCGACGCTGCACCTCTGCGTTTGAAAGTGGAGCATACCTTCAGAGTCGTTGCACATGCAGAAGCGATTGTCGAATCGCTCGCAGAAGATAGGGATGAGCATGTCTGGTTCCAGAATAGTGATGCATGTCGCGCAGCCGTACTGGCAGCTTTGTACCACGATTGCGGTCGATTTCCTCAGTTCCGCCGCTATCGTACCTTCCTGGATGCGAAGTCGGTCAATCATGCTGTTCTGAGTTTTCAGACGATGCGTGACAGGAAGTTTTTAGAGGAGGAAAATCCCCATATTCGCAAACTTGCCCAGTGTGCGGTCCTTCTTCATAACCGTTACAGACTTTCCCCGCTTCTTGCTGCAGAAGCGCGATTCGTCACTGATGTCGTGCGTGACAGTGATAAACTGGACATTTTCCGTATCATGGTCAGTTATCTGGGAAATGCCTTGCCAGAACGTGATGCCGTGCTTTTACATGTAAAAGACGACCCGGAAAAGTGGAGTCCCAGGGTGGTAGAGGATGTACTTCAGAGGCGGGTTGCCCGGTATGTTGATCTGCGATTCGTCAATGATTTTCGACTGCTTCTCGGGACCTGGATGTTTGAACTGCGTTTTTCGGCCACACGGCATGCATTGGCGGACAGTGGCCTTATGGAAGCTGTACTGGAAGGACTACCGGATTCCCCTGATCTGAAACCTGCCAAAGATCGTCTTTACTCCGTGCTTGAGTGCTGCCGAGATTGATGTTTCAGTAGAGGATTCTGCAGATGCATATTCTTTTTCTTGGGGATGTCGTAGGGAAGGCAGGCCGAGTGGCAGTAAAGCAGTTTTTGCCTGAACTGCGGGACAAACTGACTTTAGATGTTGTTCTGGCCAATGGCGAAAATATTGCCGGAGGTCTCGGGATGACGGGTGAAACGCTGGATGAGCTTTTTTCCTCCGGTGTGGATCTGGTTACTTCCGGTAATCATGTATGGAGACACAGAGAGATTATTTCCAGACTGGAAACGGACAGAAGAATCATCCGCCCCGCAAATTATCCTGAGGGAACCCCAGGGCGTGGACATACGATTTACACATTGGGGGACGGACGAAAAATTGCGGTGCTTAATTTACTGGGAACTGTTTTTATGGATCCGCTTTCCTGTCCGTTTCATACGGCATTAAACTGGCTGCGTGGGATACCGGATCTTTTTCTACCGAACCTGGAAGAGAGTGAAAACAAGGCAGATCCAGCAGCTGATGACAAGTTCGAAAATATAAATACTATATTCGGGGCAAGTGAGCTGGCTGATATCAAAGTCCGTCTTGTAGACTTCCATGCTGAAACGACCGGAGAAAAGAAAGCCTTGAGCTGGATGTTGGATGGCAGAGTCAGTGCTGTGCTCGGTACGCATACTCATGTGCAGACGGCAGACGCGCAGCTGTTGCCCAGGGGGACGGCGTATATCAGTGACCTCGGTATGTGCGGAGTAGAGCAGTCTTCACTCGGCATGGATTTCGATGTTGCTGTAGAGCGATTTATGACACGTATGCCGAGAGCCTTTAAACCTGCTCATGGTCCCGTGTCCCTGAATGGGGCCTACCTTGACATCGATGACGCTACAGGACTTCCCAGAGAGATACGAACTATTCGAAGTCATTGTCCTTCTGCTTCAAAAAAAGGGGCGGCATGAGGAACGTGGATCTGGGGCTTGTCTTTTTGTATGAGAAGCGTACCTTTTCTCCATTCCATTTTTAGTTCAGAGAGGATGTTCCTATGAAGAAGCTGATGGCCGCCAACTGGAAAATGTACAAGACCGGGACCGAAGCCGAGTCTACTGTGAAAGAAATGGCAGCGCTGCTGAACGGAAAGGCTCCTGAGGGTAGGGAGATCGTTATATTTGCTCCGTTCACAGCACTGGAACGCACTTCGGAAGCTATGCGTGCTGTTGAAGGTGCCATGACCGGTGCAGAAAATGTCTATCCTGCTGTTGAAGGTGCCTTTACCGGAGAGATTTCCCCGATAATGATTAAATCCTGCGGAGCATCTTGGGTCCTTACCGGCCACTCAGAACGTCGCCATATTCTTGGTGAAAGCGATGAGCTCGTAGGAAAAAAGACCGCCTTTGCGCTGGAAAATGGGCTTCGCGTCATGCTGTGCATTGGTGAAACGCTTGAAGAGCGTGAAGCCGGTCTTCTTCGCAATGTGCTCGAACGTCAGCTGAAGCTGGGACTCAAGGGTGTTCCCGCCGATACCCCTGCCGAAGCTCTGGCCATTGCGTATGAGCCGGTGTGGGCCATTGGTACCGGAAAAACGGCAACAACGGATGATATCGTGGAAACTCATGCCATCTGCCGTGAACTTATGCATGAAATTCTGGGGGATAAGGCCGCGGAAACCCCTCTTTTGTACGGCGGAAGCGTAAAGCCTGCGAATGCCGGCAACATCCTTGCACTTGACAATGTGGATGGTGTGCTGGTAGGAGGAGCTTCTTTGAAGGCTGATAGTTTTACTCAGATCATCAATGCCTAGTAAGGAGCATTTCGCGTGCAGACAGCCATCCTGACTCTTCATGTTATCGTATGCATCATCCTTGTTGTGTTGGTGCTTCTTCAGTCCGGCCGGGAAGGCATGGGCGTTATCTTCGGCGGGGGCGGTAACAGTTCCGTGTTCGGCAGTGCCGGTGCCGGCGGTGTCCTTGCGAAGTTGACCACTTTTCTGGCCGTTATCTTTATTTGTACTTCTCTTGGGTACAACATCATGACCAGTTCTACTCGTACTTCACAGGAGTCTGTTCTTGATGTTCAGTTTGAAGAGGTTCCTGCAGCTCCTGCTGACGCCAAGGCTCCAGCTCCTGCTGAGCCGACCGCTCCCACGGCTCAGGCTCCCGCTGCTTCTGCCGCGAATCAGGCTCCCGCTGCTGCGGAAGCTACAGGTGAATCTGCCAAATAGTAAGTAGAGTAATTGGATTTTTCCAGAGCGTCTCCATACAGGGGACGCTCTTTTACTTTTAATACCTTCCCGATTTTTGGGTTTCAATAGCTATTCGTCATGGGGCGGGATAGCCAGCCGGTGATATTTGAAAATAACTTTTGATATGACGTAATGAGTTGAGTC
>JAXVQY010000044.1:0-3215 GCA_037303805.1 bacterium
GGAAAATCAGGATCAGGCCGCCTGCATGGATTTCGGCGTTCTTTCCAGTGAATTCGTCATGGATAACGTCAGTTTTTGCCTATCCCGGTTCTCAGACGCTTGCTCTCGACCATGTTTCTCTGCGTATTCGTCCCGGAGAAAAAGTCGGCATCATAGGTAAGATGGGGTCAGGCAAGAGCTCCTTGGGGAAGTTGCTTGTCGGTCTCTATCCTCCTCAAGAAGGAGCCGTCTCGTTCGGAGGGGTGGACATCAGCCAGCTTGCCACTGCCGATTTACGCAGCCGTGTAGGTTTTCTTCCCCAGGAAGTCATTCTTTTTTATGGTACGGTCCGTGACAATATAGCTCTGGGGGATCCCACCATCAACGATCACCTCGTTCTTCGTGCTTCCGCCATTGCCGGTGTCGCTGATTTTGTGAGAAAGCATCCCGCCGGCTATGGAGCCCAGGTAGGAGAGCAGGGGCGCAATCTTTCCGGCGGGCAGAGACAGGCCGTAGGTCTTGCGCGTGCATTGGTGCGTGATCCTGATGTTCTTATTCTTGATGAGCCGACCAGCAATATGGATGTTGAGTCTGAAAGGATTGTTCAACAGCGTCTGGCGCCCATCACCAGAAACAAGACACTTATTCTTATTACACACAGGCTCAGTATGCTGCGCATCGTGGACAGGCTGATCGTCATGGACGGGGGAAAGATTATTCTGGACGGTCCCCGTGATGTCGTACTGAGAAAACTTCAGGAACGGCATCCGGGTAATAAGGCTCAGGCCGGAGGGATCCAGGGGCGCCCCGAACAGGGAAATGCTTCCGGAATGAAGAAAACCGGTGTTCGACTTCAGGGAAATGTCCAGGATCCGAACTCTGCTGAAAAGCAGTGATATGTCAAAGAACGGTCAGTCTCCGACCCATGATTATGAACGGAATGAGTATGGATAGCGAAAAAAAGAATGTTCCCGGAGAGCAGACGGGCACCAGCGGAATATCCGAAGCGTTCGGAGGTGACTCTTCGGATGCAAAAGGCGGGACTCCTCATCCTGACCCTTCAGCAGCGAGAAGTCTTTTTGAGCCTGCTGCCCTTTCCAGTAAGTTGCTCCCGGAAGATCTGCCTTATGCGGCTGAAGTGGAAGCTGCCTTGGCAAGGCGTCCCGCAAGAGGGGCGATCTGGCTTTCGGTCGGGGTTTTTGTATTTTTTGTTGTATTCCTTGTATGGGCCAGCTTCGCCACGCTCGATGAAGTGACCCACGCCGAAGGTCAGGTTGTGCCTTCTTCACGTACCCAGATCATTCAGAACCTTGAAGGTGGTATTTTGAGCAGCGTCGAGGTTCATGAGGGGCAGATTGTGGAGAAAAATGATGTACTGGCGCGCATCAATAACGAAATGGCCGAGAGTAATGTGCGTGATATGATCTACAAGGCCATGGAAAATTTGATCTCCATCCGCAGATTGCGGGCATCGGTCTCCGAGACGCCCCTGACCTGGCCAGAAAATATCGAAGCATGGCTGGAAAGAGGGACGGGATACGCGCTTACGGAAGATCAGCTGCAGCAGGGACGTAATCTTGCCAAGGTGCAGGAGGAAACGTTTGCCGTGCAGGAGCGGCAGCGCAAGTCTGAGCTGGAAGTGCTGAAGGCTCAGTCTGCCCAGCGTCGTCAGGAGGTAAAGGAGCAGCTTGCGCGTAAGGATCAGCTTACTCGAAGTCTTGCTCTCATCCGGCAGCAATTGAACATGGCCGCGTCTCTTCTGGAAAAGCGCAGCTATTCACGCGCACAGTATCTGGAACTTCAGGAACGTTCCGTGCAGGCACAAGGGGAAATCAATACCTTGGAAGTATCCATTCCCCGAGCTGAAGCCGCCGCCAGTGAGGCGGAACATCGAATAGCCCTGAGAAAGGCAGAACTGGATGCCGCACTCATGGAAGAAATAAATAAGCGCAGTCTGGAGCTTGCCTCCCTTCGAGAGAGTCTTTCCGCCGGTAGTGACCGCGTGACAAGAACGGAACTTCGGTCTCCCGTTCGCGGTACGGTGAAGAAGATTTATATCAATACGCTCGGCGGTGTGGTCAAGCCGGGTGAACCCATCATGGAAATCGTGCCTCTTGACGACACGTTGCTGGTGGAAGCAAGGGTGCGTCCTGCCGATGTAGCCTTCCTGCACCCTGGACAGAAGGCGATGGTAAAGGTTTCTGCCTATGATTTTTCCATTTATGGCGGATTGGACGGTGTACTTGAACAAATCAGTGCCGATACCATAGAAGATAAACGGGGGGAATTTTATTATCAGGTCAAAGTACGTACTCCCAGAACGGATATCATCTATCGTGGGGAATCCTTACCTATCATGCCGGGTATGATGACCACCGTGGATATTATGACTGGTAAGAAAACTGTTCTGGATTATCTGCTCAAGCCTATACTCAAAGCCAAGCAAAATGCGCTGAGAGAAAAATAATATTTATTTTATCAAATTTTAATGACGGATATCTTGTACACTTATACATGAAAATGAGTAATATTAAAAACGTATTATATAAATGATGGTATTTTTATTATATTTTATTTTAATTATGAAGCTGAAACATATTAAAAAATCATCACATGGAGTTTTAATATCATAACATAATAAAATTATGGTATAAATTGTTTTATATATTTCTCTTGACTGTCTATAAATATATATTATCCTGAGAGGGCTTTCAGTACTAATCAGGCTGGAGTACTCTGTAAGGGGTAGTTCGTGTACGATCCGCAGAGCATGGTTGTTTTTTTCGTAACTATATTTTTTATTTGGAGTTTTATTTTTCTTCTTCGGAAGTTTTTGCTCCTCCACTGTTTTTCTTAGAAGGATTGTTTTATGAAGCGGTTTTCTTTTCTGCTCGTTTCGGGTTGTCTCGGGGCTTTTCTCTGTTCTCCTCTGGCCTTTGCGGCAGAAAAGGAGAACGCTATTCCTCTGAAGGAATCCATCGAATCCATGTTGAGAAATAACAATTCCCTGAAGGCTATTCAGGAAAACCGTACTGCTGCGGAATATGAGGTGGATCGAGCAAAAGCAGGTTATGGTCCTCGCGTTGATCTTACGGCCAGGGGGGGATTCGGAAAACTTACAGACAGTACGACACGTTCTTACGGCTATAACGATGCCGCCCCGTATTCTTCCGCATCACTACTGGTGACACAGCCGCTGTGGGACGGCTGGGCGACTCGTGGGAGAGTGCGTGAAG
>JAXVQY010000045.1:0-3332 GCA_037303805.1 bacterium
CGTGGCCTACGGCGACCAGTGGACCAACATGATCCAGCCGTTCTGGGCCCTGCCCATGCTCGCCATCGCCGGACTCGGCATCCGCGACATCATGGGTCCCTGCGTCATGACGCTGCTGTTCAGCGGCATCATCATGGGAGCCGGACTGTTCTTCTTTGCCTGAGGGGGAGGGCTATACACGTTCAGGATATTTCATTGAACATTAATAACTGCTGAGCCAGACAAAAGCGCCTTTCCAGCAGAAGGAAAGGCGCTATTGTAATACTCAGCTGCTTGAGGTGATGATCATTTTCTGAAGGTGTGGATGTACAGATATTTTTTTATGACACTATTCTTCAGGGAATTAAAAAAAATCAGTACATTATTGCTATTTTTTGTGCCGTATCAAGAAGAAGTTTTGTATATTGACGAACTTCTTCAGGCGTAAACTGCAGCTGAACGGCGGAAATAGTAAGGGCAGCTACACATTCGTCGGATCCGCTTATGATCGGTGCGGCAAGGGAACAGGCTCCGACGAGTCTTTCGTTTGAGCTGAAAAAATATCCCGCTGTCTTGATATGTTTTAGTAATGTATGAATTTCGTTCCAGCTTTCAGGTATTTCATGGGCGTTTTCCCTGTAGACCTGAAGTTGTCTCGGCTCAGAAAGGTGCGCCCAGAGTACTTTTCCTGTTGCCCCCTTATGGAGAGGAAGCGGCGTATTGAGAGGTGTAGACAAGCGGATTTCTTCGTTTGCATTGTCTATGAGGGCTATGCAGATTCGAAAATTGTCTTTGTTGACTACGCTTAATCCTACGCATCGTCCGGTCATGTGAGACAGTGCCCTCATGCTGGGAACGGCCATGCGGCGAAGTCTTTCGAACAGTTCTCCCCCTTGTGCCATACGTAATATGGCCCGGCCCACACTGTAGGTCGTACCAGACTTTTCCAGCATTTCTTTATCGACAAGACAGCGCAGAAGTCGAAAACAAGTAGATTGCGGCAAGCCTGTCAAAGCTATGATGTCTTGAGTTGTCAGACCGTTATGTTCGTCGACGAATAAAGACAGTATGGTAAGAAGTCTTTCTACTGACCGCATGCTGCTGGGGGAGTTTTGTGAAGAATGAATATCGTTCATGGTATACCGGTATAGAATTTAAAGATTGGTGGAATGAACGAGCGGTAGGGAATGATAATGAATTAATAGCCTGTTGGAAATCCTACGGGGGTATATTAGATATCTAATTGTAATCGTTAATTTTTATATAGAATATCGGAGGCCATTCGTAACCGAAGCGTCTGGGGAAGGAGTAAGGACGGCAGACGGAACAGATTTTGACTATGCGGATAAGGCCTTCCATGTTTGCATGGATATACCCTATATTAATTATTTTGAAAGTCAATTTTATTATCATATAATAATTTTTATATTCTCATTATATGAGAAAAATAAAATAAAAAGAATCAAAAAAAATGCGATCTATAAAAATAATAAATTTCACAGGTTAGCTAGATTTATCTGCAAGATGAATATTATATGTCAAGTTTTTTCTGATTTTTGCCTTGACAGAAGTTTTCAATGTGAGCAAGAATGTCACTAAGAAATTAGTAATTATTTAATAATAATCATATTTCATTGTATGATAATAAAATTATCATACAATGGTAAAACAAGGAGGGCGTATGGCACCAGTCTGGACTTCCTATCTGACCGCGGATGATCGCGTAGTAATTGAAAAAGGAGGATACGGAAAAAAAAGAGGCTTTGGAAAGCACCCGCTCTTTGTGGTTATTGATGCACAATATAACTATGTAGGGGCCGATATGCCCATCACCGAGCAGCTTTCCGAGTGGCCGTCAGGAGGGGGAAAGGCGGCATGGGATGCGGTTCGGCGTATTGCAACGCTTCTGGAAAAGGTTCGTCAGGCGGGCGTACCGGTTCTGTTCACCCGAAACGTGCAGAAAAATATTGCCTTTGACTGCTTCGGAACCAAGTCCAATCGGGATCAGAGCAAGTATGTGGAAGGTCATCGGGGCACCTTCATCGTGGACGAACTGGCTCCGCAGCCTGGCGATCTTACGCTGGACAAGGCGTATGCCAGCATGTTTTACGGTACACCGATTTTATCCTGGTTGATAAAGCTGGGAATAGATACTCTTATTCTTGTTGGCGGATCCACAAGCGGATGTGTCAGAGCTTCAGCTGTAGATGCCGTAAGTCGTAATTTTCATGTTGCTGTTGTAGAAGACTGTGTTTACGACCGTATTACTCTGTCACATGCTGCGGGTCTTCTTGATATGTGGATGAAATACTGTGACGTGGTTACTTCAAATGATATAGAAAATTATCTTACTGAAAGAGAGGTTCATAATGCTTGATCTGCTGATAAAGGGAGGACAAGTATGTACACCTCTTGGTATGCGACCGCTTCATATAGGTGTGGAAAAGGGAAGTATTACTTTTTTGTCGTCGCGTGAAGTGCCGGCGGCCCGTCGCGTGATTGATGCTGAAGGTAAGGTCGTCATGCCCGGAGCCATTGAGCCTCATATGGACTGTGGAGTGTACATGCCCTATGATGACGATGTACGCACGGAAAGTCGATGTGCGGCAACAGGCGGTGTGACGACGGCTTTGTCGTATTTTCGGCATGGAGGCGACTATCCGGATACGGTTGCCGATCTCATACGCCGCGGCGAGGCTCAGACCCTGATCGACTTCGGGCTTCATATTGGCATTCTTTCCCGTGACCATATTGAGCAGATGCCTCTGTTGTATAAACACTACGGCATAGCTTCTTTCAAATATTATACCAATTACATGTATCGTGTTCCGGAGCTGTTCAAGGTTCCGGAAGAAAAGGCGCTTCGGCTGGATGACGGCGACATGGGGTATATTCTGTCCCGAATGGGAAAACTGATGCCCAGTGCCACTTTGTGTGTTCATTGTGAAAGTATGGAAATTTCCCGCAGTCCTCTTTTCCATGAGGAATGGGATGCTCTTCCGAATAAGGACACTCTGGACTGGTATGAAAAGCGCAGCCCGGATTATGCGGAGACTTGTGCGGCGATGTCCGCTGCAATTATGGCGCGTAAATTCGGGGCCAAGGCATACATTGTTCATACCAGCGCAGGTCTCAGTGTGGAAGCCATGCGGCCCCTGCTGGCACTGCCGGAAATGCGTCAGCATGTGACGGTGGAAACATGTCCTCATTATCTTGTTTGCAACACGGATTCTGAAGCAGGACTTCTGGCCAAGGTCAATCCTCCTGTCCGTACGGAAGAAGACAGCCGTCGCCTCTGGGAAGGTGTTGCCGACGGAACGATCAACTCCATAGGTACGGATCAAGATCGGAAG
>JAXVQY010000046.1:0-3371 GCA_037303805.1 bacterium
TCCTGGCCAAGCAGGCCGGGTTCCGCCGCATCGAGGCCGGGCCGACGTGGGTTCATGTGGACAACGATCCGGCCAAGCCGCAGGACGTCATCTTTTACGCTGCCGGGAGGGTGTATTGATGGATTTTTCCATGATTTCCGATTTCCTGAATTCCCAGACCGGATCTTGGGCTTTGTTCCTGTCCGCCGCCAGCGCCGTGTGCGCGTGGGCCGCCACGCTCATGCCCGCCCCTTCGGAGACATCCGGCGTTGTCTACCGGACCCTCTACAAGGTCATCAACTGGATCGGGGCGAACATCGGCAAGGCCAGAAACGCCGATGACGCGCAGAAGCAGAGGAAGCTCCAATGAGGGGGGACATGCCATGCAGACGTTCCTTCGCCTTCTGGAAGCGGTGGCATCCCTCTGGGCTTCATTCCGCGCGTATGCCGAACGCCGCCGCGCTTCCGCTGCTCGTGATGCTCTGTCTGCCGCTCCTGTGCGGGTGCTCTGCGGCAAGCTCGGCGGACAGCCGGACAATCCCGCTGTCGCCCATACTGACGAGCCTGCGTCCGGTGACGCTGGACGGGATTGAAGGGGCATGGATGGACTGGCGCGACGCTCAGGCCCTTGCCGCGTGGATCGACGGCGTGGAAACGGCACGGTGAGCGACGACATGCAGATGCTCCGCGATCTCGGCGAAGTGAAGGCCGAACTCTCCGCAGTCAAGGCGGAACTGGCCGGGCTGCGCGAGCGCATCGACGATTTCGTCATCTCAAACCTGCGAGACCACGGCAAGCGAATGTCCATGCTCGAAACCCGTGTTGCCGCGCTCGAAGCCGCCGAGAACCGCCGGGCCGGGGGCATGGCCGCGCTGGTAGCCGTGGCGGCTGCGGCAGGTGCGGCCGGAAACGTCCTTTCGCGTTGGATTGCGGGGTAACTATGAGGAAGCAGCGGTACGACTGGGAAACGATCAGGGCGGAGTATGAAGCCGGTTCCAGCATGGGCAAGCTCTCCGACAAGTACGGCGTGGACAAGGCCGCCATCAGCCGCCGGGCGAAGAAAGAGGCATGGGCTCAAGATGTTACGGGTGCCGTTGATCGGGCTGTTGACGCAAAAGTCAACGGCATCGTCAACACCGTTGACCCTGAAAAAAAGGCCGCTGCCATCGCTTCCGCCGCTGACGAAAAAGTTGCGGTCATTATCCGGCACCGCGAGGAATGGGAGACACAACGGGAGCTGGTCACAACGGCCATTGAGAAGAACGATTTCGACAAGGCCAAGCTCGCCAAAATCACCGCCGAGACGCTCAAGATCCGTCAGGAGGCCGAACGCAAGGCGTGGGGCATCCGCGACGTGGACGCCCAGCCGGACGGCGGTGCGCTGACCGTGCGCATCCTCCGGGTGAGCGGGGAGTAGGGGATGGAGATCACGCTTCCTCACAACTGGCGGCCCCGGGACTATCAGATTCCCATGTGGCGGTACATGGAGCACGGAGGGCGCCGTTCCGTCCTGCTCTGGCACCGCCGCGCGGGGAAGGACGACAACAGCCTGCGCTACCTCGCCAGCACCGCAATGGAGAAGACAGCGACGTACTGGTACCTGCTGCCCAAGGCCGTGCAGGTGCGCCGGGCCATTTGGGAGGCCGTCAACCCGCATACGGGCAAACGCCGGGTGATCGAAGCCTTCCCCGACGCCATCGTCGCCCGTACCCGCGACAACGAAATGACCCTCACCCTCGCCAACGGTTCCTCCGTCCACTTCCTCGGGGCGGACAACTTCGACACGCTGGTCGGTTCACCGCCCTACGGCATTGTCTTTTCCGAATATTCCCTGACCAACCCGTTGTCGTGGGCGTACCTTAAACCGATACTTGAAGAAAACGGCGGATGGGCCATCTTCAACTTCACCTCGCGCGGGCGGAACCACGCGGCCACGCTCTACGAGTACGCCGCAGGAGAAGAAAGCTGGTTCGCGCAGCGCCTCCCGGTGACGGAAACGTCCGTGTTCACGCCGGAGCAGGTGGAGGAAATCCGCAAGGAGATGCACCGCACCTACGGCGAGGAGGACGGCGAGGCGCTGTTCCGGCAGGAATACATGTGCGACCTCGACGCGCCCGTGGTCGGGGCCTACTACGGCAAGCTCCTTGCCCGGGCGGCTGACGAGGGACGCATCACCGGCGTGCCCTATGACCCCGCCGCGCCCGTGTTCACGGCATGGGACCGTGGTATGGACGATTCCACCGCGATCTGGGTGGCGCAGTGCGTGGGCCGGGAAATCCACCTCATCGACTACTACGAGGCCAATGGCCAGCCCCTCGCGCATTACGCGGACTGGGTGCGCGGACGCGGCTACGGCAGGCCGACGCACTACCTGCCGCACGACGCCCGGGCGCGTGAGCTCGGCACGGGCAAGAGCCGGGAGGAAGTGCTTGCCGGGCTGGACATCGGCCCCGTGCTCGTCGTCCCCCAGCAGAGCGTGGCCGACGGCATCAATGCCGTGCGCACCATCCTGCCGCGTTGCTGGTTCGACCAGATCAAATGCGGGGCCGGTGCGGAAGCCCTGCGCAATTACCGCAAAGAATACGACGAGAAACGGAAGGTATTCCATGACCGCCCGCTGCACGACTGGACGAGCCACGCTGCCGACGCCTTCCGGTATTTGGCCTTGAGTTGCGGTCAGCATCAGAAGTCCGGTTCCAAGGGCTTCCGCCCAAGGAGGCGATAATGGCGAAGCACGATAACCGGATGCCTATTCAGACAGCCCTCGGCTACGTTGAGGAGGCGCGCGCCGCCTCCCGTGACTGGCGGGCCAAGTCGTGGCGCGACCATGAGATGTACGTCGACGCGGGCATCGATCCGCTGACCATCAACCGCATCTTCCCGGCCATCAACCTCATCCTCGGGTCGCAGGAGCTGAACCGGGCGAACATCATCGCCAAAGCCCGTACCGCCAAGGACGGGCAGATCGCGGAGATCATGACCGAGGCGCTGGCCTTCGTGCTTGACCAGAACGACGGGCAGTACCGCATCGGTCAGGCTTTCAAGGATGCGGTGATCCCCGGCATCGGCTGGCTGTACTGCGGGTTCAACAACGATCCCCGGCAGGAGCGGATCAAGCTCGACTTCCGCGACTGGAAAGAGGTGTTCTGGGACCCCTTCGCCTCGCCGTGGCTGGAATCGGACAAATGCCGTTACGCCTTCTTCCAGCGCTGGATGGACCTCTTCGACCTGCAATGCCTGTATCCCGAGCGGGAAAAGGAGATTGGGGAAGCGTTCTCCGGCCTGAGCGCGCACGATTCGGACTACTCCTACATGGACGACGAGGCCGACCTCGTGGAGCAGGACAAGCGCGTCCTCGGCTCGACCCGCTGGTCGGACCCTGAACGGCGGCG
>JAXVQY010000047.1:0-3396 GCA_037303805.1 bacterium
TGAAGGATCGCTTCCACGAAGCCGCCAATCCCGAATACACCATGCAGGCCGTGGATACCGTTCGCAGAGTATTCAAGCTCAAGTGACCCTCGGACACGGTGCATTCAGCACCGTCGTTCCGCTCTGAGACAAATGGGGCCCGGCAGAATTCTGCCGGGCTTTTTTGTTGCCCGACCACCCGCCTCCCCTCCGCAAGGTAGGACTCACCGTTCACAACTTCCGGAACAAACTCCCCCCCGGCGGCCCCGTTTCTTTCTCACATCAATCGCCGACGCCTCCCGCCTTCATAAATCCGACCGACGCCTGCCTTCCGGGAAGGACAGACAACTGTCCTGACAAGTTAAATAAATTGATACAAAAACGTTCGGTTCCGAATACGATACAAGACTCTGCCCCGTGGCTCCCCGCAAGGCGGATTGAAATCTGCCCTCCCCGGCAATAGCGGGCATAAAAACCTTAAAGCACGCTCTTGACATTTATTTAGTGATCACTAAATATTTGACAAGCGAACAACAGAACCACTCTCAGGAGCCTGACCATGACTTTCACGGAACCGGCCATGCGGCCGCCGCAGGAAATGCATTCCCTTCTTCTTCGCGCTACGCAGGGCTGCACGTACAACAAATGTCACTTCTGCTATGTCTCGCGCGGCTATCCCTTCATGGCTGTCACACCGGCACAGCTTGAAACAGAAATGACGGCATTGAGGGCGCGCTTTTCCGACGACACGGCCATATACATGACCGGATCCAACCCCTTTGCGCTGCCCGCGGAAAAGCTGAGCGAGTATCTGGAAGTCATAAAGCGCCGCATACCGGGATTCCGCCGCGTGAGCATGCAGAGCCGCATCGCAGATATTGCCGGAAAAAGCATGCGGGAGCTGCGGGAACTTTGCGATATGGGACTGAAGCATCTCTACATAGGTACGGAAAGCGGCAACGACGAAGCACTCCGGCTTATGAACAAGGGACAGACTGCCGCGCAGTGCGTGGAGCAGCTGCTCAGGCTGGACGAGGCGGGCATTACCTACACCACATTCTATATTCTCGGCATGGGCGGCCTGGGAGCCGGAAAAGTCAGCGGCGAAGCTACGGCAAGAATGTTCAATCAGGTTCATCCGACACTCATCACCACCACGGGCATGACAGTCTTCCCGCACACGCCGCTTGCCGAAATGACGGCACGCGGAAAATTCACCGAAGCCCCGGAGCGGGAAAAAATCGAAGAGCTTCTCCTATTCCTCCAGAATCTGACCATAGACGTCTTCTACGACGGCATCCATTATCTGAACCCGCTCAACTATCGCTTTTCCAATAAAGACGTACAGACCAAACGCCGTGTTCTGGACGACATCAACGACGTGCTGCAATCCAGTACGGACGAAGAGCTCGAAATGATGGTCAGCCGACACTTCAAGCAGTCGCTGTAGGACGTTCCGAGCGACAAATTTCCCATACTTTTCAGCCGACCGAGACATTCTGTCACGGATACGGCCTCACTATTTGGCTTCTTTTACAAGGAGAACACCATGAGCAAAAACATTCTCATTCTGAACGGAAGTCCCCGGATGAAGGGTAACACGGCCATGCTTTGCGATGCCTTTACCGAAGGTGCAAGGAGTGCCGGGCATGTCGTCACCCGCTTCGACCTTCAGAAAATGAACATTCACGGATGCCTCGGATGCGTGAAGGGCGGCAAGGACGCTTCCAGTCCCTGCGTACAGAAGGACGACATGCTGAAGATCTATCCCGCCTACCGGGAAGCCGACATCGTCGTTCTGGCCTCGCCCATGTATTACTGGGGCTTCTCCGGCCAGCTCAAGACGGCTTTCGACCGCCTTTTCGCCGTGGCGGAA
Organism: bacterium; assembly: GCA_037303805.1. GTDB lineage: Bacteria > Desulfobacterota > Desulfovibrionia > Desulfovibrionales > Desulfovibrionaceae > Mailhella. Next base: position 1,856 of record JAXVQY010000047.1, read on the forward strand.
TGCAATCCCGGCTACGCCAACCCCAAAAAGGATTGTGCGCTCATCATGGCGGCCGAAGGCAACAGCATGGAAAACTGGAAACCCGCGCTCGACTACTATCAGTCTCTCCTCGGCTTCCTTGAATGGAAGGACCTCGGACACGTTCTCGCCGGCGGCGTCTTTGACGCCGGAGCCGTGGCCGGAACGCCCGTGCTCGACGAAGCCTTCCGCTTCGGCGCATCGCTGTAGCAGGCACAGACCATGAGCGACCACAAAAGCGATGCCGGCAAATCCGGCGGAGGTATTCTTTCACGCCGGAGACTCTTCTTCGGCACGGGAGCGGCTCTTCTCGCCGCGGCAGGCGGCTTGCTGTATCGGCATGTCGCCTCCACATCTTCCGTCAAGGTGGAATCCTTCATGACTCCGGCCTCCGGAGAGAAGAAACACATTCTGGTAGTGACCGGAAGCGGAAGAGCTCAAGGCAACAGCGACCTTCTTGCAGAAGCCTTCGCAAAGGGTGCGCGCAACGCCGGTCATAGTGTGGACGTCTTTTCCGCCGGACGCGCCCCCATGCGCGCCTGCATGCATTGTGAAGGATGCTGGAGCACGGGAAAGCCCTGCGTCATGAAAGACAGCTTTGCAAGATTCTACCCTCTGCTGGAAAAGGCGGACATGCTGGTCTTGTGCAGTCCTCTCTACTGGTACAACTTCAGCGGACACATCAAGTGCGTCATGGACAGACTTTATCCCTATTCCCAAAAGAACAAACTGCACGACATTCCGGTGAAGGAAGCCATGCTGCTTATGTGCGGGGAAAGTCTGTTTCTCCGCTCCTTTGCCGGAGCTGCGGAATCCTACCGGCAGATGCTCGGATTCAAAGGCTGGAAGGACAGGGGAAGACTCTTCGTCACCGGCGTCAACGAATACGGAGCCATGAAAGGCCACAGGGCACTGGCCGACGCCGAAGATATGGGACGACGTGCCTAAAGTCGGCTCCCATTGCACGATAATCATTTACAGGCAAGCTGAGAGGAATAAACATGAAAACTCTTTCTCTTATTGAAGCGGCAAAGTTCACTTCACCCAATCCCGTTTCCCTCATCTGCTCCAGAACTCCTTCCGGGGAAACCAATCTGGCGACGGTATCATGGTGGACCTATCTGAGTCTCAAGCCTGAAATCATCGGATTTGCCATGATGAAAACCTCCTACACGGGAGAAATGGTTCGAGAGACGAAGCATGTCGTTCTGACCATTCCCGGCGAGGCTCTTGCCGGACAAGTCATGCAGTGCGGCAGCTCCACCGGCAGAAACAAAAACAAGGCAAAGGAATTCGGCATCGAACTCAAGAGTCTTCCCGACTGCGACATCCGGATTCCCGTGCACAGTGCCGTTGCCGTGGAATGCATACTTAAGGAATTCGTCGACGTGGGCGATCACTACCTGTATATCTGCGCTGTGAAGAACGTGTATGGAGATGAGCAGGAAACGCCCGTCTTCGCATGGAACGGCTACTCAAAAATAGCACCTGCAAGACGCTGATATCCTGCACTCGGTCATATC
>JAXVQY010000048.1:0-3403 GCA_037303805.1 bacterium
TGGCGGCAACGAACGCTTGCCCGCGACGCGACCTCCGCAGTTGTGAGAGCTGCGTCTTCCTCCCTTGTTGCGTAAAAGGCGGGACAGAATGAGCCGGAAAGGGAATGGCGCGGAAATATTTTCGTTTATGATAAAAAAGTCATTGCAGCACCTGTCTTAGGGTTCTCCGAAGAGCACTCTCTCGAAAGATTTCCTATTCTCCATCAGCCTTGTTGCAGGTATGGGTTGAGGCAGGGATGATTCTGGTCCGTAACCGGCCGTGGAGCGGCTTCCTCCTGGGGACCGAATGAAGAGCGACAGGAGTCGGATCAGGGAGCCTGGGGTGATGAAATGGATTGACGCAACTTTTTCGCCAGACGTGATGTATAATTGTGCAGCCTGGACGCAGTCACGTCATGATGTTGCTCATCCGTATCCGGTCTGCGTTGAAGATGCTGCACAGGTAACAACTTGAAACTTTGCGGCAGATCATATCGGTTGATGCCTCTACACTTGTTGCCGTTGTTTTCTGAACGGCTGCAAATGACCCAAGTATGGTACGGCCTTATGTGTATCTTGCCATTTCTCTTATAATAACGTAGGGTATCAGTTTATATAAAAGCAAGATATTCCGCTTTGTTATAACGGGTTGCAAGAGGAGTGTCCGAAGAGTGCGCGGACTGCGGAAGCGTACAGTCATGGAAAACTCGTCATTTTCCGCTGTGCTCGGGCAGCGTATCTTGTATCAAGTTCACTTTGTTGAAGATTCACTGTTCTGAACGGCAACGGGAGGTATTATGCTTGCCTATCTCGAAGGGCGGGTGCTGGAACGCACCGAGAACAGCTGCGTGCTGGTGACGGCCGGAGGCCTTGGCTACGAAGTTTTTCTGCCGGAACACGCGCTGAGTCAGCTCCCCGCTCAAGGGGGGGCGGCTGCCTTTTATACGAGTTTCATCGTACGCGAGGATGCACAGGAACTGTTCGGATTTCCTTCCTGGGATGAGCGGCAAACGTTCAATCTTCTGACCGGTATCAACAGAGTGGGCGCACGCACTGCTCTGGCCATTCTTTCCCGCTTTCGTCCTGATGATCTTCGCCGCATCGTGGCAGAGGATGACGCCGCGGCACTGACGCAGGTCTCCGGTATCGGAAAGAAGACCGCACAGCAGATTTTTCTGGAATTGAAATATAAACTGAAAGGCGACGCAGCGGTGTCTCTTGCTTCCGCTGTTGCAGGGAGACCTTCCGTTTATCGAGATGCCCTTACCGGACTTGCCAATCTGGGATATGATGAAGAGACTGCCGGACAGATTCTCAGAAAGGTGCTTGAGAATGAGCCTGAACTGGAGGTGGGCGAAGCCCTGAGGGCGGCGTTGAAGGCTCTGGCCAGAGGAAAGAACTAAATGGCAGAATTCGTACCTAAAAATACGATACAGGACAACGCCGACGAGACTATCCGTCCGCAGCGGCTGGAAGACTTCATAGGTCAGGAGGAACTGCGCGCCAATCTTCGCGTGTATCTCAACGCGGCGAAGGAACGCGGGCAGTCCATGGATCATGTGCTTTTTTACGGCAACCCCGGGCTCGGCAAGACCACGCTTGCCCGCATCATGGCCGCGGAGCTCGGCGTGAATCTCGTCACCACATCCGGCCCGGTACTTGAACGCAGCGGCGATCTGGCGGCCATTTTGACCAACCTTTCCCGTCACGACATTCTTTTTGTGGACGAAATCCACCGTATGCCCATAAGCGTGGAGGAAGTGTTGTATCCGGCCATGGAAGATTTCACGCTGGATCTCATCATCGGGCAGGGGCCTGCCGCACGCACGGTGAAGCTGGATATAGAACCGTTTACTCTGGTAGGTGCTACGACTCGCCTGGGCTTGCTGTCTTCTCCGCTCAGGGATCGGTTCGGCATCATCAGCAGGCTGGAATTTTATACGCCGGAAGAATTATCCCGTGTCGTGCAGAGGTCGGCGCGTATTCTCGGGGTCCAGGTCACGGAAGAGGGCGCTCTGGAAATCGGACGTCGTTCCAGGGGAACGCCGCGAATTGCCAACAGACTGCTCCGCAGAGTACGGGATTTTGCCGCCGTATACGGGCAGGGGATTGTGGACGGCGAACAGGCGCGTGCGGCGCTGGCTCGTCTGGACGTGGATGAGGCCGGTCTCGATGAGATGGACCGCAAGATCCTTACCGTACTCATTGATCATTTCAACGGCGGCCCCGTGGGGGTAAAGACTCTGGCCGTAGCCTGTTCCGAGGAAATCCGTACCATTGAGGATATTTATGAACCGTATCTTATTCAGTGCGGATTTCTGAACCGGACGCCCCGCGGCCGTGTGGCCACTCCCAAGGCATACCGGCATCTCAATCGTCTGTATGGCGGGACTGCTCAGGGAAGTCTGTTATAACGGCTGGAGTTTTTGAGTATTCAACAGATATCTGCGTGCCGCCTCGGTGCGCATCGTTTGTCGTATCCGACGGACGCAGGAGGATGGAACATGTCCGAAGTCAAGGCCCGGGTGGAACTTCTGGCGCACACGCCGGAGCCTCTTTCTCTTATTTATGCTGCCTTTCGGCAGTGTTATCATGCCGGAGATGTGGCGGACATGTGGCCGCAACTTCTTGACGGCGATATTTCCCGTGAAAAGCAGGCTGCGTTTGTAGAAAAAATTCTGGCTTCCGGTCATGCCAGCCCCATTGAACATGTGAGCTTTACTTTTGCCTTGTCCGGGGTGTCGCGGGCGCTGACACATCAGCTCGTCAGACATCGTATCGCGAGTTATTCGCAGCAGAGTCAGCGCTATGTGGATGCCTCCGACATGAATTACATCATGCCGCCCGCCATTGCGGCGAATCCAAGGGCCCGGGCTCGTTTTCTGAATTTCATGGAAGAAGTCGGCAGCGCCTACCGTGATCTCAAGGAAATGCTGGAAGAGGACGGGCGCGGATCTTCCGCCTGTGAGGATGCCCGCTTTGTGTTGCCGCAGGCCGCGGCATCCAGCATAGTCGTTACCATGAACTGTCGGACTTTGCTTAATTTCTTTGAGCATCGCTGCTGCAGTCGTGCGCAGTGGGAAATTCGCGGTGTGGCGAGGACCATGCTCGGCCTGTGTCGGCAGGTGCTTCCGGAAGTATTCCGTCATGCCGGCGCCAGATGTGAGAGATTGGGCTATTGTCCCGAAGGTGAGAAGTTCACCTGCGGACGCTATCCGCTGCCGGACAGACGCTGAGCCTGAAAATGCACAATAAAAAAGGAAGGGATATCCCTTCCTTTTTTGCTCCGGAGACACGTCCATGATTCGGAAAACGGATGGGCTTCAGAATCGTTTCAGGATCATGCGGGAAATTTTTATTTTATCATGACGCCCGGTTCAAGCGGCTTTTGCATATTGAACCAGAACAGAAATGCTTTGTTCCA
>JAXVQY010000049.1:0-3420 GCA_037303805.1 bacterium
GGAGGCGCCTTCGAGGTGCTGAGATCCCAGGACTGGGGCGGCGGCTCTGCCGTGCCTGCCTATCTTTCCACCCATCCGGATCTGAACGTGCGTCTGGCCAGACTGCGGGCCGATCTTCAGAGCATGCCTGCGAGTCTGAAGAACCGCAAGGAGGACGATTCCCGCTTTCACAGGATACAGGCACTTTTGTGGGCCAGGCACGGAGATCCTGCGCATGCTGAGCAGATCTTCGCCAGGGGCGGAGAGAAGAATCCCGTCAGTCTCATGGGCAGGGGCATGCTTGCCGCCAGGCAGAATCGCGTCAAGGATGCGGAGAAGTTTTTTGATTCCGCTTTGAAACTGGCTCCGAATGACGCACTGATTCTGCGGGAAGCGGGTATTTTCGAGTATACCAAGGGCGGAGACATGGTACGGGCCCGAAGCTGGCTGGAAAAGTCGCTTCGTCTGTATCCCGGCGATTATTATGCGCTTTTTTATTATGCCCGTATTCTTGACGACTCCGGCGACAAGGTCGGGGCACAGCAGCGGTACCGTGAAGTGCTGCGTCATGTCCCGGAAGACAGTGAAGTGCATACGTATTACGGACGATCTCTCGGCTCCGTCAACAAGCTGAGTGAAGGCTATCTGCATCTTGCCTATGCCGCGCTTTACGGCAATGATCAGCGCAAGGCGTCGAACTGGCTGGAAAAGGCAAAAAACGCAGCCCGCAGTCCGGAAGAGAAAAAGGCAGTCAAGGACTATGAGAAAAAGGCTGCCGAACGTGCCAAAATTATGAAAGAAGCCCGTTAGGGCAGGAGATATTCATGGTGGAATTAAGAGGAACGACCATTCTGGCAGTGCGCAATGAACACGGTGTGGCCATCGGCGGCGACGGTCAGGTGACCATGGGTCAGAGCATGGTCATGAAGCATACGGCCAGAAAGGTGCGTCGTCTTTATCGCGGCCAGGTAGTGGCAGGCTTTGCCGGGGCTACGGCAGATGCCTTTACCTTGTTTGAACGCTTTGAGGCGAAACTGGAAGAATCCGGCGGCAATCTTCTGCGTGCCGCAGTGGAAATGGCCAAGGACTGGCGTCAGGACAAGTTTCTGCGTAAGCTGGAAGCTCTTCTGCTGGTGGCGGATGCCGATCGGACGCTTATTCTGACCGGAACGGGCGATGTCATAGAACCGGACGACGGCGTTGCCGCCATCGGTTCCGGTGGCCCCTATGCGCTTTCCGCAGCTCGGGCGCTGCTTCGCCACACGTCCCTGACGCCTTCAGAAATAGTCAAGGAATCCATGGCGATAGCAGCTGATATCTGTGTGTTTACCAATACGCATCTGACGATGGAAACCATAGAGAAATAATCGCGGCTTTTCCAATTAATAACGAAAGAGGCGGCATGTTGTGACGACGTGCCGCCTCTTTCGTTATTCTTTTCTCTCCGCAGCGTGATCCCTGACTGACAGGGAGAGGTCTCTGCGTTACCCGGATGAAAGCCGTTCCTTTGGGATCATGGATATTAAAATGAACCTCGTCACGATAATCTGTTTTTGTTGTTTGAATGTTCCGATATTGATACAATTCCGTGAATATATTTGTTGTTGACAATAATATATTCCCTATATAAAAGCAAAATAGGGAGGATAATGCATCATGAATTACAGATTTGGTACCAGGGAAGACGGCGAATATATATACAATCTTATATCTGATATGGAGCAGAAGAATTTTACTTATGATTATTTTATGGATATCTATGCAGAACAACAGAATAATGACAACTACCGCTGCCTGGTATGCGAGGACGGAAAGAAAGTTGTCGGTGTCCTGAATCTGCGTTTTGAAAGGCAGTTACATCACTGTTCCGGTATCGCCGAAATTATGGAATTTGCCGTTGCGGATGCGTACAGAGGGCAGGGAATAGGAAAGGAGATGTTTGCACGTGCCTGTGATACGGCAAGAGAAGCGGGATGTACTCAGATCGAAGTGGCCTGCAATCAGTTGAGAAAGAGTGCCCATCGTTTCTACGGCAGAGAAGGGATGAAGAATTTTCATTACAAGTTTTCCCTGACCTTGACCGGAGAGGACATGTCGGAAAACGTGCTTGGAAGATAGGGCAGAAAGACTTCCTTCTCCCCGTCATCCCCCCCCTTGAAGGCCGATGGGTGTTGCGCCCCCTTTTTCTTCAGGCGACGCCTTCTTCCGGTCATGGGGAATGGCCGGGCAGAGCACCCCGTCTTCAGGAGAAAGGAGATATCTCACCGGTCAGAGGATACAGGGATCGCCCCGTTTTCCGGGGATTTCGGCAGCCGTATCCTTTGCTGCGGCGTGGTGCCGGTCCTTCGCATGGGTGACGGCTATTCCGGCGTCGTCGAGACGGGAATCAGAGCTTCAAGTTCGTTGACGTCTTCAGCGAGCCATCGGGCGCCTGCCTGAGACAGTTCCTCTTTGGATCCGAACCCGTACAGCACCCCCAGCGCAGGGATGCCGTGCTCCGCGGCTCCGAGAACATCGAATTTTCTGTCTCCGATCATCAGACAGCCTTGCGTATTTTCGAGGCCGAGCTGTTTCAGGGCATATTCAAGGACCATGTTCTTGGCGACCCTTTTTTCCTCCACATCGCCGCCTGCCATGAAGGTAAAGGCATCAGCCATGCCGAAACGTTTCAGTATCCGTACGGCGAAGACTTGCGGCTTGGACGTGGCGAGTATCAGTTTTTTCCCCTTGTCACGCCACCTGTACAGCAGCTCTCGGATACCGGGGTAGGGAATGTTTTCATACATCCCCTGTGTCGAGTAGTATTCCTGAAAGTATTCTATGGCCTTGTAGGCGGTGGGCAGGTCGAACCCGTAATACTGCATGAAGGAGTCATAAAGCGGGGGACCGATGAAAGGGTAGAGCTTTTTCGGATCGGTTTCATGAATGCCGAAGCTCTCCAGAGCGTACATGACACCCTGTGTAATGCCTTGGGAAGGATCGGTAAGCGTTCCGTCAAGATCAAGGAACAGATATTCGGCGTCACCGGGACGGGAGAGAGCAGTATTGTTCATGGAAAAGCAGATATCAAAGAAGATGAGGGAAGAGAGCCGTCTGCAGGGAACCGCATGACGGGAACTCCGGGCCGGGAATCCGTAGAAGAAACAACGCGGACGGAAAAAAGGACAAGAACAGGGGATTTGCTTCCGACATGACGGACCGGAAACGTCACAGGTGCCGTGCGGTATGCACGAGGCCGTCGTTACGGCAGCGGTTCAAGTCTGTCGGGGGGCTCTGCGGACAGATCAGGATGCCAGCCATGCCACCAGAGACCAGCAGCAGAACCATGAGAAGATCTGAAGAATCAGAGGATTGATGGAGCGCCCCATCATAAGCAGCTGGATGTTGACGGCAAACGTGATGACTCTGGCAATACCGGCAAAGACCAGAAAACCGATGCAG
>JAXVQY010000050.1:0-3461 GCA_037303805.1 bacterium
GGGCGTACACCGGCGCTCGCTCATCTGGAGCTTGAACGCCTCACGCATGCCCCTCTTGCAGAATAAAAAGCAGAAAAACGACGGGGAGGACTCTCGCCCGTTTCCATGACTGCGGGACGAACTCCGACGGGTTCGTCCCGCAGTCATATCGGCTGAGGGGAAAGAGATATGACACACGGAACGGGCACCGTCGGTTCAAAGTCAAAAACGGCACGGAGGCAAAAAACTTTTCGCTTTGTCTCAGCCAAGAAAAATCTTGCGCACTCTTTCACCTCGCAACACTTTTTCCCTTTGACAACATAAGACAAAACCATTTATTCGCTGATGACGGCAAATAGGGCGTCATGAAAACAGGCGCTTCGCAATGATTTGAAACAAAGTTTCATTTACCAGTATCAGAAAATTTGGTTATATCCCATGTTGCAGGCAACACCTGCCCATTTTCATTGAATTCTGCAAGGCAGGCCTTTTCCATGAAAAAAAAGCTCCTCCTCACGATCCTGGTGCTCCTTATTGCGAGTGTATGCGTTTTCTGGTGGTATAACCAGCGTAATACCTCGTCAAAAATTCATTACCTCACGGAAAACGTCGTTCGCGGCAGTATTCGCAAGACCGTCAATGCTACGGGCGAAGTAGATGCCGTACAGCTTGTCACGGTAGGTTCTCAGGCTTCCGGAAAAATCATGCAACTTAATGCCGTCATCGGTCAGAAAGTCAAAAAAGGCGATCTTATCGCACAGATAGACCCTACGACCCGCCAGAACGATCTCGATACGGCGCGTGCCCTGCTCAAAACCTATGAGGCACAGCTTCAGTCTCGTAAAATTGCTCAAAAAGTAGCACAGACCCAATATGACCGAGAAGTCAAGCTCAGAAAAACGGATTCCACCTCTCGAGCCAATCTGGAAGATGCGGAAAACACACTTGCCGCAGCAAAGGCCAGCGTAACGGAAATGGAATCGCAGATTCTTCAGCAGAAAATCGCCGTAAACACGGCGGAAACGAATCTCGGATACACCAAGATCGTCGCTCCTCTGGACGGGGTAATCGTGTCTGTACCTGTAAAGGAAGGCCAGACAGTAAACGCCAATCAGACTACTCCCACCATTGCTCAGATTGCAGACCTTACGGACATGGAAATAAAGATTGAAGTGTCGGAAGGTGACATCCCCTTCATCAAGGAAGGGCAGACGGTTCGGTACACACTGCTGGGAGCACCCGACACGGTATACACGACAACCATCACATCCATTGATCCCGGCGACACCACGCTGTCGGACTCCTCGTCCTCAACATCCGGGACATCATCAAGCTCCTCGTCAAGCTCTTCCAGTTCCTCTTCAAGTTCGGCTGTCTACTATTACGCCAAGGCCCGCGTGCCCAATCCCGACGGTATCCTGCGCCTCAGCATGACTACGCAAAACGTCATTGAAATCGCCAAGGCCACAGACGTACTTCTCGTTCCCAGTCTTGTGCTGGAAAATGACGGCCGTGGCAACTACAGCGTACGTGTACTCGGAAAAGACAACAAAGTGGAAGTCCGCAACGTAGAAACGGGACTCACCAACAACGTCATGACGGAAATCCGTTCCGGTCTCAGGGAAGGAGAGGCCGTCATATCCACGCAGATGTCCAGTGCCGAAATCGCGGATAGTCTGGCCAATCCTCGCAGCAACCGCAGACCTCCCCGCTGATGCGCCGCCGGAAGACCGACTCCCGATCCGTCTGGGAACCTGCGACGACCTGCGCCGCACTTCACGAACATCCTTTCAGAGAAGAACCCATGGTCACTCTCGAAGTACGAAACATCGGCAAGCACTACGGCAACGGAGAAAACCGTGTGCAGGTACTGAAAAACGTCAGTCTGAGCATAGAGCGCGGAGACTTTGTTGCCATCATCGGGCAGTCCGGTTCCGGCAAATCCACACTCATGAACATACTGGGCTGTCTCGATACTCCGTCCGAAGGTACCTATCTTGTGGACGGTACGGCTACGGGTGGACTCTCCCCCGACGCCCTGGCACGCCTGCGCGGAGAAAAATTCGGCTTCATATTCCAGCGATACAATCTGCTCGCGAGCCTGAGTGCCCAGGAAAACGTGGCTCTTCCCGCAGTATACGCAGGCATGGAAGGACACGCACGCAGTGCCCGAGCCCATGAACTGCTGATCAAGCTGGGACTTGAAGGCAAAACGCAGAACAAACCCAATGAGCTTTCCGGCGGTCAGCAACAGCGAGTGTCCATCGCACGCGCCATGATGAACGGCGGAGAAATCATCCTTGCAGACGAACCTACCGGTGCTCTGGACTCCAAAAGCGGCGAAAACGTCATGGCACTGCTCATGCAGCTCAACGCTGAAGGACACACGCTCATACTGGTTACCCACGACAGGCATATTGCCGAATATGCCAACCGCATCATAGAAATCAAGGACGGCGAAGTCATCAGCGATCAGCGTAAAAAGCCTATCGGGAATCCGGAGGGAGCGAAAGCCGCCGTCTCCCCCTCCCCCTCGTGGAAATATATGCGCGACCAGCTGTCCGAGGCGTTTCGAATGTCCGTGCAGGCCATCCTTGCGCACAAAATGCGATCTCTGCTCACCATGCTCGGTATCATCATAGGCATAGCCTCGGTGGTCTCCGTGGTGGCGCTCGGTCGAGGCTCTCAGGAAAAAATACTGGCGGGCATCAACGCCATGGGCACGAACACCATAGACATCATGCCCGGCCGCAGTTTCGGCGACCGCAATTCGGCCCGCTATACCACGCTCACCGTCGATGACTCCGAAGTCCTGGCCGAACAGAGCTACATAGCAAGTGCCACTCCATCCGCGAGTTCCAGCGGCAGTTTCGTGTACCGCAATCTTACGGCCAACGGCTCTCTGAGCGGTGTTGGCGAGCAGTATTTCAGTGTGAAAGGATTGGAACTGGCACGAGGGCGACTCTTCAACCGAGCCGATATTGACGAGGCCCGCGCTGTGGCTGTTCTGGACGACAACACGGTTCAAGAACTTTTCCCCAATGGAGAAGATCCCATCGGGGCGGTCATACTGTTCAACAAGCATCCCTTTGAGGTGGTAGGTGTAACAAAGAAACCCAACGCCACCTTCGGACCTCGCAGCAATCTTACGGTATGGACTCCCTACACCGCTTATATGGCAAGAGTGTCCGGCAGCCGTACCATTTCGTCCATCACGGTAAAAATTGCCGACGGTATTTCCGCACAGATAGCGGAAAAGGAACTCACCCGGCTTCTTACCTCGCGCCACCGCGGTGTCACGGATTTCTTTACCATGAATACGGACAGTATCCGACAAACCATGGAAAGCACTACGACCACCATGCGTCTGCTCATTTCCTGTATTGCTTTCATATCACTGCTCGTAGGCGGCATAGGCGTCATGAACATCATGCTTGTTTCCGTCACGGAGCGTACACGGGAAATAGGCGTCCGTATGGCCA
>JAXVQY010000051.1:0-3515 GCA_037303805.1 bacterium
CGGAAGTAGATGCCATACATGCCCGGGGAGAACGCCTTATCTTCTGTCTCTGGCATGACGAGCTGTTTTCCCTTATTCCGGTTGCGCGTCATCTTCGGGTGGTCTCCATAGTCAGTCCCAGTACGGACGGCGACATGCTTGCCCGCATTCTTGCCTCCAAGCATGTGGGAGCCGTCCGCGGTTCCAGCACCCGCGGCGGTGTACGGGCGCTTCTCAGTCTGGCCCGTATGATGAAACAGGAGCAGGTTCACGCCTGCATTACCGTGGACGGTCCGGCAGGCCCCAGGCACAAGACCAAGGAAGGTCCCTTTTTTCTGGCGAACCGGACCAATGCCCGGATCATGCCGGTACGGATCTACGCCAAGCACGCCCTTCGCTGTCCCACATGGGACAAGTTCCAGATTCCCCTGCCGTTCTCCAAGGTGATCATCCGTTTCGGACATGCCTGGGACGAGGGATCCAGAGAAATTCCGGACATCGAAGAGGCCACCCTTACCAGAGCCAGTGAGCGTCTGGAAAAGGAACTGCATGAACTCTCCGTCGGTCTTTTTCCCGGAGTCACGGCATGACGGCTTTCGAACACCTGAAATTCCATCTTCTCCGTTCCACGGGCAGAATTCTCCGCATGTCGGGATTTTCCGGCATTGCACGGCTCGGAAACGGCGTAGGACATCTTATCTGGTATTTTGTCCCTTCCCGCAGAGAGCTGGCCGTAAAAAACATCATGCGGCATCTCGGCATGAGCAGAGAAGAAGCGGAAAAAACGGCCCATGCGAGCTTCTGTCACACGGGCCGCTCCTTTCTTGAAATCCTGCTCACGGGGAAGTTCGGTATGAACTCGCCGCGACTGCGCCTGGCCTCGCCGGAACTCATGCAGAAACTTCGCGAATGCCAGCGTCCCATTGTCGCCGCCACAGCCCATTTCGGTTCCTGGGAACTGCTGGCGTCCATGCTCGGGCAGCTCTATGCCCCTCCGCGCCCCCGCATGGTGGTGGTCCGCCGCTACCATGACGCGGCCGTTCAGGAATTCATCGCCTCCTGCCGCGAAGCCACCGGCGCCGACATGATAGGTCACCGCAACGCCGCCATGAGCGTCATCCGTGCGCTTCATAAAAAAGGCATCGTCGCTTTTCTCGTGGATCACAACACTTCCTCATCGGAAGCCGAGTTTCTGCCTTTCCTCGGAGAGGTGGCTGCCGTCAACATGGGTCCTGCCCTGCTTGCCGTCCGGGCAAAGGCGCTGGTCTGGCCCGTGGTGCTCGTACGCGAAGGCCAGGAGTATGTCTTCGAACTCAGGGAGCCCCTCGACACCGCCACGCTGGAGGGAACGCGAGAAGAACAGATCAAGGCGACGGCCATGTTCTACACGCAGGCCATAGAAGGCTTCATCCGAGAGAGACCCGAACAGTGGTTCTGGATGCACGATCGCTGGAAGACCAAGGAAAAGCCCGGGAATCTCCGTACCTGACAACATCTGGCTCTGCCTTTTTTAACACATCCGCCCCGCTGGGAGACAACGCAGACGATGCCTTCTCTCATCGTCCGCACGTTTGCAGGGCAGAATCTCACCACCCTCCGCCGAGTACCACACAGACCTGCGCCACGGCGGCAAGCTGCGCCGCCCGGCCGGAGGACAGCTGCATCTGCGAAGCGTACAGCGTGCGCTCGGCTTCCAGCACATCAAGATACGGAGAATATCCCGCCTCATAGCGGGCTCTCGCCAGTTGAGCGGCCTTTTCCATTCTTCGGGCGGCATCCGCAAGACTCTCGACGCTCCTGGCCGTATTCTTCTGGGCGGCCAGAGCCGAGCGGATATCGCGGAAAGCCTGCTGCACGGTCAGTTCATAGGAGGCGGCTGCGGCACGCACGGCGGCTTCCGCCTGACGCACACCGCTTATATTTCGCCCGAAGGTAAGCAGCGGCAGAGCCACGCCCCCGCCGAACGTCCACGTCTCCGCCGGACCGGAAAACAGATTGTTGAGTTCCGTGCTGGAAACGCCGAAACTGCCGGTCAGACTGATGGACGGGAAAAACGCGGCTCTGGCCTCGCCCACCTGAAAATGGGCGGCTCTCAACGCAGCCTCGGCGGAACGTATGTCCGGCCTGCGGTTCAAAAGTTCCGAAGGCATTCCCGAAGGAAGCTGCGGAGCATCGGGCATGGCAGCCAGAGCTCTGCCCTGCTTTGTCCGACCCGAAAAAATCTTTTCCGGCGATGCTCCCGTAAGAAGCTGCAACGCTCCCTCAGCCTGTTCCACACGGGTCTCTGCCTGGGCCAAGCTGTCCTTCAGAGTGTCCACCTGTGTCCGCACATTGAGAATGTCCAGTTCGCTTATGGCGCCCTCGGCATACTGCCGTTCGTACAGCGCGGCGGAATGTTCCCTTGTCGCCAGCGTACGCTTCGTCAGATCGAGCTGATCCTGATAGTTCAGCAGATCAAAATACGCCGAACAGACCTGCCCTGCCAGAGAAAGTTCAAGAGCTTTTTCGGTTTCTTCCGCAGAGAGCAGGTTCTCACGCGCCGCATCGGCAGCATTGCGATATCGCCCCCAGAGATCCAGTTCCCAGGCAGCCTGTACGGCTCCGCTCCACAAAGAATCCGTGCGGGAGGGTGAACCGGGCCGCACATTCTGACCGTCCAGACGGCCGATGCGCTCCTCAAGTGCCCCGAGTTCCCGCATGACGCCGTAGGTGGCCGAAGCATCGAGACTGCCTTTCGTTCTGGCTACGCTGCCCTGCGCCGAAAACTGCGGAAAAAGATCGGCACGGGCCAGACCGAGGACGGCCCGGGCACTGTCCACTCTGGCCAGACTCTGTTCCAGATCACGATTCCGGGCAAAGGCCTGCGCGACGAGCTCGTTCAGCGTATCGTCGTTGAAACGCCTCCACCATTCCCGTGCAAGAACTTCCTGCTCCGACCGACTGTCCGCCGTGCCCCAGGAGGAAGGCAGTTCCTGCTCCGGTCTGTGATACTCCGGCGCAAAGGAACAGCCCGAAAGAACAACCGTAACCGACAGAAGCATCAGCAATGTTCTCATGACTTTTCCTCCCTGCCCGCTCGTCCGGAAAGTTTTTCCGAAATCCGCATGACCAGCACAAAGAAATACGGCACCAGCAGAGGCGCAAGCACCGTGGCCGCGATCATGCCACACACCACGCTCACACCTATGGATACACGACTGGCTGCACCGGCACCGGAACTGAAGGCCAGCGGCAGACAGCCCAGAATGAAGGCTATGGATGTCATGATGATGGGTCTGAAACGAAGTTTGGCCGCTTCGACGGCGGCTTCTTCCAGCGACCGTCCCTGATCCCTCAGTTCCACGGCGAACTCAATGATGAGAATGGCGTTCTTGCAGGCCAGACCGAGCAGAGTAATGATGGCCACCTGCGTGTATATGTCGTTGCTCAATCCCACAAGCCAGTTGCCCAGAATGGCACCGAACACGGCGAACGGTACGGCCGAGACCACGGCCAGAGGCAGACTCCAGCGTTCATACTGGGCGGCGAGAATGAGG
>JAXVQY010000052.1:0-3521 GCA_037303805.1 bacterium
GGAATGTTGAGAAGAAGCGGCGGCCGCTCCTCAACCTGGATAACGTGATATTCCACGACACTATCCTCGCTGAAAAAGTTGAAGGCTGATGCGCTCAGGGAAGGAAGACGGGGACGGAGCGCGTTTTTCCCCTTCCTGTTGCGGGAACTTCCGGGAAGTCGGGAACGGTCAGACTTTCATGAGTGCCAGACGACGTCCCATGTCGAAGGCTTTTCGACAATCCTCGGGAAAAACCTCTTCGTGATACTTTTTCTTTTCGGCGGGATCATAGCGATCGGCCTCGTAAAGGCTGTAGTCGCTGAACTGCCAGGCATTGGCGCTGTAGCAGACTTCGGTTTCGACTCCCAGCATATCTCCCATGCGTCCATGCACGTTGGCAAAAGGCGCCAGCACATGTTCAGCCTGATCGGCCGTCACACCGAAGGTATAGATGAAGGCCGAGGGAATTCTGCGGGAAAAGACCCAGCGGTTTTCTTTGTTGTAGAGCATGTGACTGAAAAGAAAACGATGTTCCAGTGCAAGAAGTTCAGGCGTGACATTCCCGTAATAGATGGGAGATCCGAAAAGAAGACCGTCAGCCTGTTCCATCATTTCGAGCAGGGGAGAAAGATCGTCCTTCATGGCGCAGTGCCCGTGACGACCTTTTTTCAGTTTGCAGGAAAAGCAGCTGATGCATCCCTTGTACTTTAGAGGATAAAGGTGAACAAGGCGTGTTTCTGCTCCGGTAGAGGCTGCGCCGTCCAGTGCCGACTGCAACATGGCGGCCGTATTTCCCCCGACTCTCGGACTTCCGTTGAATGCAAGTATCATGGTGTCTCCCCGTGCGTGCGAATATTTGTTGACGGTATGGAGCATGGCTGACCATATTCGAGTTAGAATAGGGCGGAAGCTCTCCGCTTGCAAGTCGAAATTGGTCGATTTTCCCGCTGCTTGCCTTGCCTCACGTCGAGGCTTTCGTTATGTTGACGGCATGGAACCTATTGCCCATATTCATACCGATTTGCCGACAAAGTTCGGAGTGCCCCGGCAGTGCGGCCTTGTGGAAGCCCTGAAGGGCCGTATCGTGTTTACCCCGAAGTACAGGGAACCGGAGGCTCTGCGGGGTCTGGAAGATTTTACGCATATCTGGCTTATCTGGGAGTTTTCACGGGCCGTTCGCGATGAGTGGTCTCCTACGGTACGGCCTCCGCGCCTGGGCGGTAATGTGAGGATGGGGGTTTTTGCCACACGTTCGCCGTTTCGCCCTAATTTTCTGGGGCTTTCCTGCGTGCGCCTCGAAAGGGTGGAGCTTCACGGCAGTGAGGGGCCGGAACTCTATGTATCCGGCGTGGATCTCATGAACGGTACGCCCATTTTCGACATCAAGCCCTATGTCCCGTATTCCGATTCTCATCCTGAGGCTCAGGGGGGATTCACGACAAAACTTGCCGATCGTACGCTGCGTGTAGACTTTCCCGAAGAATACCGCAGGCTTTTCAGTAAAGAACAGCAGGCGGCCATTGTCGGTATTCTGGAAAGAGATCCGCGACCGCATTACCACACGGACCCCGAACGTGTGTACGGCATGCCCTTTGCCGGATACGACATACGTTTCCGCGTACGAGACGGAGTGGCCGAAGTGCGGGACGCCGTTGAACTGAACCCGTGAAAACACAAGTGCAGCAAATCGGTGCGGTGACAGTCACGGGAGCAATGATGAGATTTTTGTTCTCAACTCGGTCGGGGCTGCGTATGGAGCCGTCGCGGGAGTCTTTATGATCCGGGAAAGCCCCCTCAACATGGTCGCGCCGTAATCCGACTTCAGGGTCAGAGTAATGATTTTCTTGACTCCGGATAAAAATAGATTAAACTGACTCCATCAGCCTCATGATAGCTGGCTGAAGAGTTCCTGTACTTCTTGGAACTTGCCTGACGAGTATGCGTTAAGTAAGTAATCATATACAAGTACAGGTTTTTTTATGCCTTTTTTTCATCACCCTTCGGTGAAGGTCCGTTTTCCTTTTTTTGAACTTGTCTGATTGTACCCCGTGGAGGTTCTGACCGAAACGGGGCTCTCGTGCATTAAAATATTTTCTCCTCTTTTTCTTTTTTATTTTTCAGGAGATCTCCATGGCCGACGTACGTCTTGTAAAGCCTGCTGCCGGAACTTCTCAGACCATAGTCTGCGAACCTCAGTCCCGTTTTATCTTTGATTTTCCCACTGATGCGGCCACGCTGTCCCGCTCCGGCGACAACATGGTCATGACTTTTGAAGACGGAAGCACCATTCTGCTTGAAAATTTCTATACCGCTTTCACCAAGGATAATATGCCTACCTTTGAGGTGGAAGGTGCGGAAATTTCGGGCGAAGATTTCTTCATGGCCATGAACGAGCCTGATCTCATGCCTGCCGCAGGTCCTTCCCGGGCTGCCAATGCTCAGAGCAACGGCAACCGCTTTCATGACTATGTGACGGCTGATCTTCTGGACGGTCTGGACCGCCTGGGCGGCCTTGACATCGGCTGGCCCGGCGAGGGCGTGAATCCCGACACCGACGGCGCGGCAACCGGAAATGGCGACAGCAAATATGCCGTCACCCTCACGCCCGGCGACTCCGGCGATCTCGACGACGATATTCCCGTGATCGACAACCCCGACAATCCTCACGACGGCAATGCCGATCCTTCTGCCGGCCGCAGCGTGCTCAACGTGAATGAGGCCGGACTTCGCGGCGCTTCTTCCGTCACGGCTTCCGGCCACATGCTGGTGGATGCTCCCGACGGCGTGGCCTCCATCGTCATCGGCGGCATCGTGGTGTTCGACGGCGCCGCGCTTACGGGGCAGGTCGTGCCCACGGATGAAGGCTATCTGGAAGTGACGGGCTTCAACGCGGCTTCCGGGCGTCTGGACTACACCTATCATCTTACGCAGGCCACGCAGGAGCACAGCGGCGAGGGCGCGGACAAGATTGCCCACGATCTGGCCGTGACCGTGACGGATACCGACGGTTCCACGGATACCGGCGTGGTGACCGTGGTCATTACCGACGACGTGCCCACCATCGAGAGCTTCATGCACACCGTGACGGAAGGTGACGGCGATGCCGTCACCGGCAACGCGCTTGAAGGTGCGGCGGCCGGTGCGGACGGTGCAAACTTTGCGTGGACGAACCCCGGTCAGCAGGGCAGGTACGGCAAACTCACGCTGAACGAAGACGGCACCTACAGCTATGTGCTCAACAATGACGACCCGGAGGTGAAGGCGCTGACGGACGGTGACACGCGGACGGAAGAGATCGCCTACACCTACACCGATGCCGACGGCGACGTGGCCACGGGCAAGGTGACCATCACCATAAATGGCGTGAACAACGGCGTTGTGGTGACGCCGAGTGACCCCGAAGCCGGTTCCGAGACGCTGACGGTCCATGAAGCCGGTCTTGCGGGCGGCTCTCAGGCCGGACAGCCCGCTGCGCCCACCACGGCAGAAGGCTCCCTGAGCATCGAGGCACCCGACGGCGTGCAGGACATCAAAATTGATGG
>JAXVQY010000053.1:0-3528 GCA_037303805.1 bacterium
TAGCCTTTGCCCGAAAAGAATTTTTCACGCAGGATAATCACTACAACTGCCCTGTGGTCGGCGGATATCCCGAGCTGCTGAAAAACAACGTGGAAAAACTGCGGGAACAGGGCGTAGAACTTATCTGTCCCTTCCTTCCCGTAGAACTGGACGGACTTCTCAACATGCTGCTTCAGCTTGATCTTTTCCGCAATATTCCTCGTGCGGAAATACAGGAAGCTCTGGAAGCTGCATTCAGAGAAAAGAAAAAGTTCAAGGACGACTTGAAGGAAAAGGGGGCCGAAGTTCTCGATTTTCTGAAAAAAACCGGGAAAATGGGCATGATACTGGCAGGGCACCCCTATCATGTCGACCCTGAAGTTCATCACGGCATTCCTGATCTTATTACGGCTTCCGGACTGGCCGTGTTGACGGAGGACTCCGTAGCCCATCTCATGCCGGATCCCGGCAGACTGCGGGTAGTCGATCAATGGACCTACCACGCACGGCTGTACCGTGCGGCAGCCTATGCAGCCCAGTCGGATCAGGTATCCCTTGTGCAGCTCGTTTCCTTCGGCTGCGGACTTGACGCCGTAACGGCTGACCAGGTGGAAGAAATTCTCGCAGCTTCCGGCAGACTCTATACGCAGATAAAGATTGATGAGGGAGCAAACCTCGGCGCTGCACGCATACGTGTACGGTCTCTTCTGGCGACCATGAAGGAACGCAGAAACAACCGGGCGAAAAAGATTCTTCCGGAATTTACGACCGTTCTTCCCATGGCACCTGTGGAAGAAGATAACTGGATGCCGCCGGACTTCACGGAAGAAATGCGTGAGACGCATACCATTCTCATCCCGCAGATGTCCCCCATTCACTTCCAGTTCCTTCCCTCCATGCTTCATGCCTGCGGATACAAGGCGGAACTGCTGCATTCCGTTTCCCGGGAAGCCGTCGAAGAGGGCCTCCGCCATGTAAACAACGATGCCTGCTACCCGGCCATCACTGTTATCGGTCAGCTGCTGTATGCCATTCAAAGCGGAAAATACGACAGGCACCGCATAGCTCTCATCATCTCCCAGACGGGAGGCGGCTGTCGCGCGACCAACTATATCGGTTTTCTCTACAAGGCACTCAAGGAATGCGGCCTGACGGATATTCCCGTGATATCCTTCAATCTCTCCGGGCTCGGGCGCAATCCCGGCTTCCGCGTCACGGGACGCATGCTGTTGCGCGGTGTACAGGCACTGCTCTGCGGTGATACACTCATGCGACTTCTGTACCGCACCCGTCCGTATGAAAGTCAGAAAGGCAGTGCCGAAGCTCTGGCCGATCACTGGGCCGCTATTCTTGACAAGGACATCAGAGAAGGGGCTCTCCGCAGCACCTACCGTCATCTCGGAGAAGTGGTCAAGGCGTTCGACGCGCTTCCGCTCAAGGATGAGCCCCGGAAGCCCCGTGTCGGACTTGTGGGGGAAATTCTTTTAAAGTATCATCCCGACGCCAACAATAATGCAGTCAAAGTCGTGGAAGCCGAAGGCGGCGAAGCCGTCATGCCCGACTTCACCGATTTTATTCTGTACGGATTGTATGATGAAGTGTATCGTTGGCAGCACCACAACGGCAGCATGAGTCGCGCAACAGTGAGCAATCTGCTCCTGCGTACGCTGCTTACGCTGCGGCTGCCGCTCAGATTCGTGCTGGCACGAAGCAGGAGATTCTCTCCCCCGCTTCCGTTCCGCAAGCTGCGCGAACAGGTGAACGGCGTGGTTTCCCTCGGTCAGCAGACCGGCGAAGGCTGGCTGCTGACGGCGGAAATGATGGAACTGCTCCACGGCCGCATTCGGAACATTCTCTGCATGCAGCCTTTCGGATGTCTGCCCAACCACATCACCGGCAAGGGCGTCATCAAGGAGCTCAAGCGACGTTTCCCCGAAGCCAACATCGCCGCCGTGGACTACGATCCCGGTGCCAGCGAAGTGAACCAGATAAACCGGATAAAACTCATGATGGCTGTGGCCAGGCAGAAATGCAGAGGAGGTCAGCCATCGACATAACAGGAAATCATGACACAGCACACTCTGCCTGAACTTCTGGCTCCGGCCGGCGACATGTCCTGCTTTCTGGCGGGCATGGCCGCCGGCGCGGACGCCGCCTATCTCGGCCTCAAGAACTTCTCCGCCCGCGCCGGAGCGGAAAACTTCAGCACCACCGAGCTCGCCCGCATGGTGGACCTGGCCAATCAGAACGGCCGCAAAATCTATGTGGCCTTCAACTCCCTCATCAAGGCGAGCGACATTCCCGCCGCCGGACGCCTCATCAAGCGCCTCCAGCGTGATGCTCAGCCCCACGGCCTCATCATTCAGGACATAGGCCTCATCGACGTGGCCCGTCAGGCCGGCTTCGAGGGCGAACTCCATCTCTCCACGCTCTCCAACATTTCCTATTCCCGCGATCTGCTGACCGTGCAGAAGCTCGGCGTGCAGCGCGTGGTGCTTCCGCGCGAGCTTTCCATCGATGAAATCCGTCAGATGGACGAAGAAGCCCCCGAGGGCATGGATTTTGAAATGTTCGTCCACGGAGCGCTGTGCTGGTGCGTTTCCGGCCGCTGCTACTGGTCCAGCTATCTCGGCGGCAAGAGCGGTCTGCGCGGCCGCTGCGTGCAGCCCTGCCGGAGAATCTACAAGCAGAAAGGACGCGAAGGCCGCTTCTTCTCCTGTCAGGATCTCTCCATCGACGTGCTCGTCAAAACGCTGGCCGAAATTCCCCACATCCGCAGCCTCAAGATTGAAGGCCGCAAGAAGGGCCCGCATTACGTGTATCACGTGGTGACGGCCTACCGCATGCTGCTCGACTCTCTGGGCACGCCCGACTGGCCCCACGCCAAGAAGGACGCCGAAGCCCTGCTGGAAATGGCGCTGGGCCGCCCCGTCACCCGCGCGCGCTTTCTGCCGCAGAAGGACGCCCACATCTCCACGCCCGACGAACCCACGAGTTCCGGTCTTCTGGTGGGCAAGATTCAATTTGAAAAAAAGAACGGCGCGCCCTCGCTGCCCTTCATCAAGCCCCGCATCGAGCTGCTCCCCAAGGATCTTCTGCGCATAGGCTATGAAGACGAACCCTGGCACGACACCGTGCCGGTGACGAGGCGCACGCCCAAGGCCGGAACCTGCACCCTGCGCCTTGCCAGACACAAAATGCCCAAGGCCGGCGTGCCCGTGTTCCTCATCGACCGCCGGGAACCGGAACTGATCCACATTCTTCAGGACTGGGAAAAGAAACTGGAAAAATGCCGCTCGGTGGAAAGCCCCCTCGTGGAGTGGACGCCGCACCTGCCCCGCCCCGTCCGCGCCCGCCGTCAGCAGGACTACCTCGTGCGTTCGAGCCTGCCGCAGGGGCGTGAAACCCGCGGTTCCCGCTCGATCATGACCGGACTGTGGATGTCGGCGAACTCCGTGCGCGCCGTGTCGCGCACCGTGATGCCCCGTATTTCCTGGTGGTTGCCGCCGGTCATCTGGCCGGACGAAGAAGCCCTGTGGCAGCGACTCG
>JAXVQY010000054.1:0-3536 GCA_037303805.1 bacterium
TTTTTCTTGAGAGTCTGCTTCAGGTCAACATGCTTCATAGAATACTTCCGTTAGAACGATTTTACGTTGAAACGTTCCGTCTGAACCGACCTTCCGAGCGGACGACCGATATGGACGCTTCGAACCCCTTCTGAAAACAAAGAAAAGGGACTGCCCTGCCTACTTCCGGCGACTCGAATGCTCCGGTCATTGAAAAGGCTGCATGCCGAAACGACACCCCGACGGCGCTACCTTTTCCGAAAGGCAAGGTGAACCATGCTAGCCCCGAACGGCCCGCATGGCAAGAAAACGTTGCAGCGCACCTATTCCACGGTAACGCTCTTGGCAAGATTGCGGGGCTGATCCACGTCTTTGCCGAGATAATCCGCCATCTGATAGCTGAAAAGCTGAAGCGCAGGCAGGGCAAAGAAGCAGGATATCACAGGATGTGCCGAAGGCAGTACCCAAAGCTCCTCTACAGAAAGATCAGGCACTTTTCCATCTTTTTCCTGCACGAGAGCAATGACGCGACCCTGTCTTGCCAGCACTTCCTGAATATTCGACTTGACCTTGGGGAACAGTCCGTTGTCCAAAGCCAGTGCAAAGGTGGGAAACTGCCGATCTATGAGGGCTATGGGACCATGCTTCATTTCACCGGCGGCATACCCTTCGGCATGAATGTACGAAAGTTCCTTGAGTTTAAGAGCCCCTTCCAGCGCAAGGGCATGACACTGACCTCGTCCGAGGTAAAAGAAACTGCGTGCTGAGGAAAAGCGAAGAGCCAGCTGCCCTGCCCTCTCCTGCATGGCAGGAAGCGCGGCTGCCAGTTTTTCCGGCAGTTCGTGCAGGGCCCGCAGAAGCTCCGTATCGAACACCGCAGGCTGACGACGGCAGCCGTAATACAGTGCCATGAGCGCAATAAGCACCATCTGACTGCACATGGCCTTGGTAGAGGCAACACTGATTTCCGGTCCGGCCTGCGTGTAGAGCACAACGTCCGCCTCCCGAGCAATGGAAGAGCCCACGACATTGCACAGACCGATGACCCGGCACCCCTTTTCCTTGGCAAGGCGCAGGGCGGCCAGCGTATCCGCCGTCTCCCCGGACTGACTGATGACCATGACGGCCTCACCGGGCAACAGAATGGGATCGCGATAGCGGAATTCTGAAGCGATATCGAGATCAGTGGGAATGCCGCCTACATTTTCCAGAAGCTGTTGTCCCCACAGCCCTGCATTGTATGAAGTACCGCAGGCCACGATATGCAGACGCGAAGGAACGGGAAGATCATCCAGTTCCTGAAGATGCACACCGAGTGTGCCGTCGCTTTCTTCCGTCACACGGCCGGTCATACAGTCGGTGATGACACGAGGCTGCTCCATGATTTCCTTGAGCATGAAATGCTTGTAGCCGCCCTTGGCCGCAGCCTGCATGTCCCACGGGACATGGCTTATGGTCTTGGTCAGAGGAGAAAGATCGGCCAGAGAAAACACCTGCCACTTCATACCGCTGATGCGGGCGATCTCCCCGTCTTCCAGAAAGACGACATCGCGGGTATAGGGCAGAAAAGCCGGAATATCCGAAGCCACGAAGCATTCTCCCACACCCACGCCCATAAGCAGGGGCGCGGCCATGCGGGCAGCGTAGATGACCCCCGGCTCTTCCACGCTCATCATGACCACGGCATACGCACCGTGAGCACGGCGAAGAGCACGGGCAAAGGCCTCGATCAGACTCGGTGCGCTTTTGCGCTCCTCTCCGATGAGATGGGCCAGCACTTCGGTATCGGTATCGGAGAGAAAGGTATGCCCCTTGGCGGAAAGCTCATCCTTGAGTTCCTGAAAGTTCTCGATGATGCCGTTATGGATGATGGCTATTCTGCCGTCCTGCGAAAGATGAGGATGTGCATTGCGCTCAACAGGCAGACCGTGGGTGGCCCAGCGGGTATGCCCTATGCCGGAGGTTGCCAGAAGATAGGCATTATTCTCCAGCTTCGCTTCCAACGCCGCCAGCTTGCCCGCCGCCTTCACCACGTGAAGGCTCCCGGCCTGCTCGAAGGCCACACCTGAAGAGTCGTAGCCCCGGTATTCAAGCCGATGCAGCCCCTCCACCAGCAGGGGAACGGCGGGACGGTGCCCGCTGTAGCCGATGATTCCACACATATATGAGAACTCCTGTTTCAGGGAAAGTGGATACCGCCCTTATACAGGCGTAATGCTCCGGGGGCAAGTACCGCAAAAACATAAGACTTTTCCAAAGGATGCATGCTGTTTGAACAAGCAGAAAACGGCCCCCTTCTCCACATCTTTTCCATGGACCTCAAAAGAGAACAGCCCCGGTGACAAAGATCCTACGTCGGACGTACGGAGCTTGTCCTCCCCGACGAAGGGCATAAAAAAAGACCCGTCCCCAGCAGGAACGGGCCCCGTCATGACTCAGAAAATGCTACTTGGCGGAAGAACCGGCCGGAGCCGCAGAGTTGGCAGGCTTATCCCCTGCCTTGGCAGCAGGAGCGGGAGCAGCCTTGGCTTCATCGTCAGCTGTGGCGTTCTCAGGCTCGGGCAGCGCAGGCATATCCAAGGAAGGCAGATCTCCGTACGTAGCCGTGCCGGCGTCGAGAATGGTCTTCACGGCGTTCGTCATATCCACTTCGGGACTGTAGGACGGCATGACCTCGTCGCTGAACAGGCCGAACAGAGACTTTTCGGTCTGGCACTTTTCAAAGGCCTTCTTCAGTTCGGTCTGGAGCACGTTCATCACATGCTCCTGATCCTGCTTGATCACGTTCTGAAGGAAATACGCACGGGCCTGCAGTTCCTTCTCGATACGCTTGGCCTCGGCTTCATTCTTCTCGGCACGGGCCTTTTCCAGATCCTTCTGAAGGCCTCCGAGCATGGCCATGGCCTTCTCTTCCAGCTCGCCTACGCGGGCTATGCCCTGCTTGCCGAGCTTACTTTCCTGATAAAGTTTCGACACCTGCACCACGCCGAACTGGGGAGCGGGCTTCTGAGGCTTCGTCTCCTCGTTGCAGCCGCCGAGAAGGGCAAGCATGGACACGAGGGCAAGAGCGGAAACTATGTTTCTGTTCATCAAGCGTCTCCTGTAGTGAAATACCCCGCAAAAAACGGCGGGAACGTCTCGCAAGAGATATCCTTTTTGCCCGTTCTCGGCAATGGGAAAGGCACAGGAAAATTCCGCGAGGCAAGGCGGAACTCTCCAGATGTCCCGAAGCTCTGCTCTTCCCCTCGGACTTGACAGCAGCGTCGCGCTGGAGCATTCCCGAAAGGAAACGATGCGGTTCGAACGGCCGCTCACCCGTACACCTTCAACAAGGCGGAACCCCATGGCAGACCCCAGATCGGAAGCAGCCATCGAAAACCTTCGGACGGAAATCGACGCCATCGACGACGAAATACTCACTCTGATCCGTCGACGTTTCAACCTGAGCCGCCGCATCATGACGGACGAACACCGCTACGGCATGCCCGTGGAAGTCTTCAGTCATGAGCGGGAACAGCAGACCATCGACAGGCTGAAAAAACTCAACGAAGATTCCG
>JAXVQY010000055.1:0-3126 GCA_037303805.1 bacterium
TGCCCGTTCTTCGCTTCAGTTCCTTCAGAAAGACGCCGATGTCCATGCCGTTCCATACCTTTTCCACCTCACGCAGCAGCACGTCGGCATCTACAGTCCATGAGCCGCCATGCATCAGCGCATGAAACGCCATGCCGAGACAGTAGGTAAGAGCCCCGGCCACGGCGGCCCCCGCCAGGGAGCCCGCCACGGGCACGAACTTGCACAGCTGCGAGGCCAGCATTCTGCCTGCCGAACGCGCCAGCAGAGGCCCGAGGAGCCTGACGGCCACATCCCAGGTGAACGGCCTGGCGTACAGCCTGCTCAGCCTGACGAGCATCCCGATCTGTATGGGAACAATGAACAGGGCGTCGGGTATGCCGGGCAGGGGATTCAGCCCGGCCATCGCCGCACTGACGGAGTGTTCAAAAATGATGTCCGCCGCACGCCTGTCGCAAAGTGCGCCGTCAAGCCTGGCGAAATACGTGCGCGCGGCGTCGGGCAGGCTTTCATAGATCCTGTACCGCAGCGCCTCAATGCCGTATCTCTCTTCCGCTCTTTCCCAGCTCTCCCCCGCGCAGCAGGGCAGAAACGGCGTCGCTCCCCCGAACGGCTGACGGATATGCGGCCCCATCGTCCTTTCCACATAGTCCAGCCAGGCGACGATGTTTCTTTCCTTCTCCGAAGCCGGAGACGCGAGGTTCAGCGCGACGGGATTCCAGTCCCTGACGGGAGCTGCGGCGTCTATCTTCGTGCACGCCACGATGCAGGGCAGCGGAAGAGCCGTTCCGAAATGCATCTGCACGGCGCCGACAAGCTCCCGTTCATACGCAAGATCCCGCGATGCACAGGGCACAGTCACAAGCAGAATGTGCGCCCGAACAAGAGATTCGAGCATGTGCTCCAGTCTCTGCGCATGTCTTCCCGCCTCGCCTACTCCGGGCAAATCCACGACGCGAAGCGGCAGCCCGCCTTCCGTAAGCTCATGCTCCACCGGCGTTTGCGTCGTGGGAATCACCCCGGTCTCGCTGACGAAGCGCCCGGCCATCGCGTTCATCAGGCTGGACTTGCCGCTGCCGGTCCGTCCCGCAAGAACAATCGTGGGCACCTCGTCGCAACTGTCGAACTTCGACTTCGCCTCAAGAATGATGTCGGCAATCTGCTGTGCGTTCATGCGTTCTCTCCCCGGCCGGAGCGTCTGCTTGCGGCCATGTTCAGGGCGGAGGCCTGAGTCTCGGCCTTCTTTCTGTTTTTCTCCATGCGCTGCTGAATTTCCTTCCTGGTAGGCCGGAAATTGCCCTCGGCAAAAAAGTCCCGGAAGGAGTAGCCGAGCGCGAGCGTCGTGGGACCGGCCACGGCCGCGCCGAGGACGGCGCCGCCCACGGTGCCCAGGCCGGGAATGAATTTGACAAGCGCCTGAAAAAGCATGCGGCCTCCCACGGCGCAGCCTGCCGTTCCCACCAGGCCGGCGGCCGTTCCCAGCGTCATGGTGCAGTTGTAGGTATGCGCCAGCGCAACGATCATGCCCGCCTGTATGGTGGTGATGGCCGCCACGTCGGCTATGGGAATCGGCGTGGCGGCCGCCACGGAAGCGGACACCGCCGCGCCCCAGATGATGCCGTCGGCCGTGGAATCCTTGTCCAGCCTCACGTTCATGATGCGCGCAAGCATGGCCTTCCGGGCGTCCGGCACGGCATCCACCATGCCCTGCTTCAGAGCCTCAAGCCCGTAACGGCTCTCCGCATCCTCAAAGCCTTCCCCCGAGCACACCGGAAACACCCTGCGGGCACGAATGTTGCATGAGCGACTCAGCGCTTCGATCCATGCGGCAATATTCCTTTCCTTCTCGCTGGAGGGATGTTCCAGGTCCATGCTGCGAGGATTCCACTGCCGCACCGGAGCCATGAGGTCAATCTTGCTGGCCACCACGAGGATGGGAAAATCAGGATCGCGCGCAAGCACTTCCTGAATGAACCCGCGCTCCAGCTCCCAGGCCCTGTCGGGGGCTCCCACCACGAGCAGAATGAGATGCGTCGAGGAAAGTCTGTCCAGCATGGCGGCCTGACGCTTCTCATGTCTGCCTTCCTCACCGAAGCCGGGCACGTCGGTGATGACGGTTCTCATGGTCTCCCGTCCGCCGGCGTCCTCCCGAACGACGTCCCAGACATAGTCGCGGATGTCCTGCGTGACAGGCCCCCCGCATCCGACACGGCAGAGCTTCCGCCCGGTCAGCGCATTGATGAGGCTGGACTTGCCGCTGCCGGTACGCCCCGTCACCAGCATGTGAAAGCATCCGTCGTCGGTCATGCCGTTCTCGTTCAACAAGGTATCCATGTCCATGTTTCGTTCTCCATGACAGAAAAAATGATGAAACGCAGGGCCGATCTCAGAAGCGCTTTCCGAATCTGCCGTAAACCGTGCGGAAAAGAGCGTCGAGCAGAGGATCGGACGAGACGCCGTCACGAGTGCGGGAGCGCCGCGCATGGTCCTTCTGAATATTCCGCTTCCAGGCGCCGTCGATGACGCCCCTGGCGGCGAACGACGAACAGACACCGGCAAGGGATTCGTAAACCGTATGTATGCCTTTGCCGTCGTTCACGAAGTCCACGGCGTTTTCCTCAGACAGACCGAAGCCGCGCGCCGTGGCCACGGCATCGATGTTTGCGCCGAGGAAGAGAAATTCCCAGCCCTTCTCCCTGGCCTCGGCAATCATGCGCTTCACGTCGCTCTCGGAATAGCGACGGCTGGCGTTTTCCATGCCGTCCGTGGTGATGACGAAAAGCACGTGATCGGGCACATCTTCCGGCCTGATGTAGCGATGGACCTTGCCGACGTGACGCACGGCTCCGCCCACGGCGTCGAAAAGCGCCGTGCAGCCGGAAACCTCGTAGTCCTTTGCGGTAAGCGCGGGAACGTCGAGAACGTTCACCCTGTCATGAAGGACGACGCTCTCCTGATTGAAAAGAATTGTGTAAAGAAGAACCGTTCCCTCCGCCTTCTTCTGCTTTTCCAGCATGGCGTTGAATCCGCCGATGGTGTCGGACTCCAGCCCGAACATGGAACCGCTGCGGTCGAGAATGAAGACAAGTTCGGTCATGCCGTTCATAGTACCTCCTCAAGGCGTTTGATTGTGTAAATGCCTTGTAG
>JAXVQY010000056.1:0-3550 GCA_037303805.1 bacterium
GTGGGCCGCATGCCTGAAACTGTGCGATCGTTCGCCGTCATGGCGTGTCTCCTGAAAGTAATGAGGGAATGGAAAGAATCAGATACCAACGGCCGTGAGCGCAAGTGTCCACGACCACTGGATAAGAGGCATGAGAACGGAGTTGATGAGCCCGCTGGCCAGCAGAAGAATGAGGATGAGGAAGCCGTAGCGTTCCAGGCGCTGGTACTGCAGGGCAATCTGTCCGGGAAGCAGTGTTTCCAGAATATGACCGCCGTCGAGCGGGGGAATGGGAATCAGGTTGATCCATGCCAGGGTGAAATTGGCAATGATGCCCATCTGGAACATCTGGAGAAGGAAATTTCCCGTGGAGGTATGCAGCAGAAATTCGGCAGGGGCGAAGAGCAGCAGACGCAGACACACGGCAAAGAGCATGGCGAGCACCATGTTGGTGAGCGGTCCGGCTGCGGAAACAAGCAGCATCCCCTTGCGGTAGTCGCGGAAATAGCGGGGATTGACGGGCACGGGCTTTGCCCAGCCGAACACGAAGGGGGAGAACAGGGCCGTGAACACGAACATGGCTGTTCCCACGGGATCGATGTGCGGCACGGGATTGAGCGTGAGGCGGCCCAGCATGCGGGCCGTAGGATCACCGCAGCGCAGGGCAGCCCAGCCGTGTGCCACTTCGTGCAGGATGATGCCCAGAAGCACGGGAACGAAGGCCACGGCCAGATGCGATATTTTTGCTGCAATATTGAAGTCGAACATGGGGGCTTCGATACCATATTTACGGAACCTTCGCAAGAATGGGAGATAGCGTGCCGTACGGAGCGTTGCACTCTCGACAAAGGTCCTGGCTTTGGGCATGATGGCGGGAACGTGCCGTCGCGTCCCGTCCTTTTCCGGGACGTGCCGAAGAATCCGGGAGCCTGCATGCTTGGAGCCTTTGTCCGTCTGTTACTCAGGATCATCTATCGCGTGGAACTGCGCGGTCGTGAAAATTATGATGCCGCGGGGTCGCGTACGCTCATTATCTACAACCCGGGATCCATACTTGATCCGCTTGTTCTGGCGGCCGTGCTGCCGCATCGGGTGGCCCTTCTGGCCGACAGAGCGCTGGAGCACAAGTGGTGGATGCGCCCGGTCTGTGCCCTGACCGACACGCAGTTTTTTGATTTTTCCAGTCCTGCGGCCACGGTATCGCTGGTGCATGCTCTGGCGAAGAACGGACGCTGCATGGTATTCCACAGCGGCAGACTCGGCAATGATCCGCATTACATCCGTGTCTTGGAAGCTGCGGGCGTGATTGCCGAAAAGGCCAGAGCTACGCTGCTGCCCGTGCGTATCGACGGCGCGTCCGGCACGATATTTTCCTATATGCGGCACAGAAGCCGCCGCCGCTGGTTTCCGAAGATCACCGTGAGCGTGCTGGAACCGCAGAATTTTCGTTCCGTCGGTGCATTGCCGCCCCGCGAACGCCGCAGACGTATGGGCGAACGCCTGTACGACATCATGACAGAGCTGGACTACCGTTCCGGGATGGAACACTGCAATCTTCTGCAGGCACTTATGGAGGCCGCGGCTCTTTCGGGGCGTCGTTTTCCCATTGCCGAGGATCAGGACAGACATGTGCTCACCTACGGGGCTCTGCTGCTCAAGTTTTCGGTGCTCGGTCGGGCCTTCCGACGTCTGTTCAAGGGGGAAAAGACCGTAGGCTTTCTGCTGCCCACATCCTTGCCCGGACTGGTGGCTTTTTTCGGTCTGCACGCCGCGGGATTCGTCCCGGCGATGCTCAATTTTACTTCGGGCATCACTTCAGTTCTGTCCTGCTGCCGCACGGTAAAGCTGTCTTTCGTGCTGACCTCCCGCCGTTTTCTCGCCATGGCCGATCTCACCGCCATGGAAGAGGCTCTCCGGGATGCGGGCCTGCATCTCGTCTATCTGGAAGACGTGGCAAAGAATCTGACCATAGGCGACAAGTTGCTGGGAGTGCTTTCGGCCCAGTTGCGTCTGGCTCCGTCCACGCCGGCGGATGATCCCGCGGCGGTCATGTTCACTTCCGGTACCGAGGGGGTGCCCAAGGCCGTGCTTCTGAGTCACGTCAACATCATTGCCAACCGTTATCAGGCTCTGAGCATGCTCACCATCGGTTCCGGAGACAAGCTCTTCAACTGCCTGCCCATGTTTCATGCCTTCGGTCTGGGCATCTGCACGCTGCTGCCTGTTCTCGCCGGTGTGCGCGTGTTCCTGTATCCTTCTCCTCTGCATTACCGCATCGTGCCGAAACTTTTCTATGAAAGTCAGTCCACCATCATCTGCGGCACGGATACTTTCTGCGCGGGATACGCACGCTACGGTCGCCCCTATGATTTCTGTCATGCGCGTCTGGTGATCATCGGGGCGGAGAAAATGCGTGAGAGCACCCGCCGAACCTGGCTGGACAAATTCGGTGTGGACCTGTTCGAGGGGTACGGAGCCACGGAAACAGCCCCGCTCATCTCGGTGAACACTCCCGCCTATCGCAGGGAAGGCAGTGTGGGGCGGGCCGTACCCGGACTGGCCTGCCGTCTGGAACCCGTACCCGGTATCGATGAGGAAAATACCGGTGTTCTGTGGGTGAAGGGAGACAACGTCATGCTCGGTTACATGCGTGCCGCGGCACCCGGAGTGCTGGAGCCTCCCGTCGACGAAGATCTCGCCGCCCTGTACTCGGAAAGCGGCGAGGGAGACGACGGCTCAGGCTGGTATGAAACCGGCGATATCGTGCACATGGACGGGGAAGGCTTTATTTTCATCCGCGGCCGGGCCAAGCGTTTTGCCAAAATAGGCGGAGAAATGGTGTCTCTGGCTGCCGTAGAGGAGGCCCTGAGGGAGATCTGGCCTGAAGCCGTGCTCGGCGTGGTGGCTATTCCCGATCCGCGCAAGGGGGAGCAGCTTGCCCTCGTCATTGATACCGAAAATGTGACCACCAGCCGTATTGCCGCGCATTTCGCGAGCCGGGGCCTTTCGCCGCTGTGGACGCCCAAGCGTATCGTGATTGTGAAGCAGCCCCCTCTTCTGGGATCCGGCAAGTTCGATTACCGAAAGGCCCGGGAACTGGCGGAACAGGGCTAGGGAAGGGCAGCGGTGTACGGAGGACTTTTTCTCCGTCTTTGCCGGCACTTTTCATAATTTTTTGCTCTTCGTCACATTTTTTCTTGAAAAAAGTATCCGCTTTTCGTAGTCTTTCAAAAAAGACGCCGTAAAGGCAAAGGAATCACGATGAACATCCGCAACGCCGCCGCAGCTTTTTCGAAGAACGAAGTTCGCTTTGTGTCTTCTCTGCTGCTGTGCGCTCTTCTGTGCGGACGACTGTCCGGCCTGCTGCTGTGCCCGGATATATCGTGATTTCTGACGAATGACAGGTAAAAGGCTGTTCCGTCGGAAGTCGGAGCAGCCTTTTTTGTAGCCTCCGTCCGCCGCTTTCCGGTCGTGACGGAGCAGGGAAGAAAGCCGCAGGCCGCACGGCCTGAAAATGCAAGGAGAAAACCATGTCCGACCGCGTCATTATTTTCGACACCACGCTCCGCGA
>JAXVQY010000057.1:0-3594 GCA_037303805.1 bacterium
CGAGCCGCTTCCAGTTCCGCGCTGGCTTTAACCAGTGCCCCTGATTTTTGGGAAACGGTCTGTAGGCCCTCGAGATCAGACTTGAGCCCGTTGACGCGGGAGGAAACCGTGGTAAAGGCGGAAGCGACGGAGGCCCCTACCGCAGCCCCCACAGCAAACGTCACGCCAAAAGAAGTGCCCATGAAAACCTACCAAGAGTTGATGGCCAAACAGTATGCAAGCTGGTGGCCGCTGTTCGTTCCCGTTGCGGCCGTAGCCGCCTGTATCGACAAGTGGTTCCTCGACGCCGCGAGCTGGCCGGAGGCGGCGGGGCACGGCGTTTTTGCCGGGCTCTGCTTCATGGCCCTTGTGTACGCGGGAAAGGCCGTGCGGCCCTTCCCGTGGGTGATTCCCGTGGCCGCCGCCGTGACCTGCGCCCGAAAGTGGTTCTTCGACGCCCCGACATGGACGGCGGCGCTGGACGCCGGGCTGGTCACGGCCTTTGTGCTGCTGGTCGTCCTCCACCTGATGAAAGGGCACGCTAGGCGGAGCTCCGTTTTTCCAGCTCGCAGGCCGTGTCCAGCCAAGCCTCGGCTTCGTCAGGCGTCAGCGCCAGCACATCCCGCAGGGGCCACCGGGTCAGCCGGGACAGGCTCACCACCAGCATCCGCAGCCCTTTCTCCAGTGTCCCGTCCGGGTCTTTTCTGGCCCCGAAACGTGAGGAGCTGGTCCTGCAGCCGCTCATAATCCTCCATGTCCAGTTCGCGCAGGTCTTCAGGGCGCAGCCCGGTGAGGGTGGCGACGAGCGCGGCCTCTTCGTCGAGCCCGCCGTTCTTGATGGGGTAGTCCAGCATGTCGCCCACGGTGGGGCGACGCATGGTGATGGAGGACAGGGTGCGGTCGGAAAGCTGCGCCGGATACCGGAGCGCGATTTTCGCGGTCTTTTCCATTGGGTTACTCCATGCCGAGGTCGCCGCGGACTTGGGCGAGGTAGTCGGTTCCGGCGATGGTGCAGATGAAGTTCAGCTTGTCGATCTCCACCAGTTCCTTGCCGCCCTGAGAGAGCTTGAGGTAGTTGACTTCAAGCTCGGTTTCCGAATCCATTTTCTTGCCCGGTTCGGCCTTGCCGACGCCGAATTTCTTGGGGACGGTGCGGGCCACCAGCTTCACGGCGTCGGTGCCGAACTCGCCGTTCCCGGCGTCGAACTTCTGCACGCTGGCCCGGACGTCGAGCTGGTGCGTCTTCGGCGCGAGCAGGGTGACGGCGTTCTCGTTCACCGTATTCCATTTCAATTTCAGGCTGATGGCCTTGAAGTGCCCGATGACGGGCGTGTCCAGTTCCCCGGCGATGCCGAGCCCGCTCATGGACTCGGTGACGTATTCGAGGCTCGGCAGCTCGATGTCGGCCACGCCGAGCAGGGCGGAGCTGCCTTCCATATAGACTTTGGCATTGATGAGCTTGTCGGGGATGACGTTTGCGGAGGGAAGGTCCATGGCGTCTCCTTACTCGGCGAAGAGGTTGGTCAGGTAGGACGGGTCGTATTCCAGCGTGAAGCGGATTTCCCGGGCCGGGGGCGGGGGCGCGATGAAGACGTGGAACCGGGCGGTGCCGTCGATGAGGTCGGTGCTCGGGTTTTCCCCGGCGAGGAAGGCCACCTTGCCGCCGAGGATGTATTCCCGGGCCGCGAGGCCGTTGAGCCAGAGGTTGAACGAGTCGCAGATCTGCTCGATGAACCGGCGGCGCAGGGGCGAGTCGGTGAACTGCCACGCGGTCAGCACCAGCGTGTTGCCGATGTAGTTGAACATGCGGCGCACCGGGATGAAGGTGTCCTTCACGTCGGTAACGGCGGGGTAGGCGGCGGTGCGGTTGCCCCAGACGGTCATCTGGCCGGTGAAGTTGAGCCCGGTGACGATGCCCTGCCCGTTGAGGTAGGCGGCCTCGGAGGGGGTGAGGGCCAGTTCCCTGCCCGCGTGGGTCAGGCCGTTGCAGAGCATTCGGCGGTTGGACGGCGACCAGTAGGGCACGCCCTCGTTGTCGGCGTCGCGGCTGGCGACCGTGGCGGCCAGATGCACGGAGCCGTGCTCGACGGCGTTGCCGAAGACCGGCGAGCCGAAGAAGATCTGCAGGGCTGGGTCGGTGAGGTTGTTGTCCTTCACCCATGCCGGGACGTCGGTGTACTTGGCCACGCTGGACGGGACATCGACAAGGCCGGTCGCCTTGAAGTGGCCGTTGATGTTCGCGGCCTTCGCGCCGAGGACCACGGCCACCGCCGGGTCATCGGAGAAGCCGGGGGCCAGAAGCTGGCCGGGGACCAGCCCGAAGCGGGGGAAGACTTCCTCCACCAGTTCCAGCCCGGTGCGGCTTCCGGTGGAAGCGTCGATGCCGCCGATGACGTCGGCCTTCGTGACCTTGGAGACGTCGGGCTTGGCCGGGGTTTCGCCCTGCGCGGGCGCGGCGTGCTTCGCCGGGTCGAAGACGTTGATGCAGACGATGGGGACCACCCCGTAGCGCGACAGGTAGACGCTGGCAGCCTCGTGCAGCGTGAAGCCGGTTTCGTCCTCGCCGGGCGCGCCGAACTGGGCCGTGAATTCCGCCATCGAGAAGATGAGCAGCGGTTTGTTGACGGGCCGTTCCGTGCCTTCGGGCAGGTTGTGGACCGGGGCCGTGCCGATGATGACCGGGAGGGAGACGTCCACGCGCACCGGCGCGACGATGCCGGTGGCGGTCTCTTCCCAGTAGACGCCGTGATTATACATGGTTACCCCTTGATGTGGTTGCGCCTGACGCGCTCGTGGGTCGTGAAGAAGCCTTTCTTTTCCCGCATGCCGCGCAGTGCCTCACCCGCCTTGTCCAGCGGGAGGAAGCAGGCTTTCACGTCAGGATCGGCAAACAGCTTTCCAAGGTGGTTGGGAATGCCTCCCCGGAACACACTGCCGTACATGAGCAGTACAGGCTGGCGGAATGTCGGTCCGAGGTAGATGAGCGTTTCAGGGAGTGGAGGAGTCGTTTTCGCCTTCTTTTCCGTATCCATAGTTTTTCCTTTTATTCCCAGCCCTTCATGGTCCATTGCGACAGCATGACAGCCTGAAGGAAGGGCCTTGGTTTCGTTTCGGCCTTTTCCCATGCCAGCAGCCGTCCCCGGTGATCGGGCACGAGCTGGAAGCGCCGTTTCAGCGGCGTTTCCCGGCAGGCCCCGAGTACGAGGGTGATGCCGGACATAAGGATTGCCAAGTCCTGTTCCGCGCCCTCGGCGTCGCCCGGTTCCGGGTTGTAGACGCAGCAGATGAGCGCGATGACGGCGGTTTCTCCCCCCTCTTCATGATAACCGTTCACGGGTACGAGGATGATGCAGGGAAAGGGTTTCCGGCCATTCTCGGGCGGAGGCAGGTCTCCGATAAAGACTTGTACGGGCTGCACGGCGTCGCCCTCGGCGGTCTGGCCGAGCAGGTGCAGGTCGGTCAGACCGCCCGTCAGGCAGGCTTTCAGGGCGGGCAGGATGCGCGTGTTCATCTAGCCTCCGCAGCAAGGGTTTGTTGCACATGGCGGGTCAGGGTCACAAGTATTTTTCCAATGGTATGACCACCCAGACCAGACAAAACAACGACACTGCCCTA
>JAXVQY010000058.1:0-2650 GCA_037303805.1 bacterium
CCGGTCAGTTTCATATTCTTCATCCTTATGGGCTGAAACCATGCTGATCCGCACGGAGCGGACCTCCCCCCAGTCGCACGATACGCCTTTGAAGGCGGTTCTTCTGTCTGCTCCCCCTGTTATAGACAGTTTCGTTCCGTCTTACGGGGGTACAGGCATAAATCGTAGAATAATACTGGACTGCTTTTTCTTGTCTTGTCAAGTCAGGATCGGCAAAATAACCCGTCGGAAAAGCAAACTATTTTTTTCACATTTTCCGCAAATTCTCTGTAATGACAGGCCATCCCCCGGAAAAGGGGAACGTGCCGCAGCGTCCGGCGACTCGGGATGCCCGAACCGTTTCAAAAATATCCCCGTATGATACAAAAAAAGTATCACTGCTGCCGGAAGGATACGCCGCGGAAAAGACGGATACGTCTCCCCTGCCCTTCTGCACCGTCCGCAAAGGCGCCTTCATTAAATAATGAGGAAAGGACTGCGGGAAAGGCGCGGCCGCGGGAAGTCTCCCCTTCCGCGGCGGGAGGCGGCACGCTGCCCCCGTCCGGGGGGGTGGGGACTCGGCGTACTCCGGACGGGGACTCGGCGCGCTCCGGGGCGCTCGACAAGGCTCCGATATTGGAGCATGCTTTCTTCACCTTTTTTCCGTACGCTGCGGCGCGTCATCCCTCTGCCCGGCGACTCCGGATGAACGCACGACGGACCGCAAGGAGCGTCATCATGACTCAGAAGATCTATTCCGGCTTCGACCGGCTGCCCCGGGGACGGGCTTCGGACCACATCACTCCCGGCTGCCTCGTTCTGGAAGGCGGCGCCCTCCGCGGCACCTACAGCGTGGGCGTCATGGACGCCATGATGGAAGCCGACATCAACCTCCAGTGCACCATCGGCGTCTCTGCCGGTGCGCTCAACGGCATAAGCTACGTTTCCGGTCAGATAGGACGTTCGGCACGCAGTCCCCTGCGCTACCGGCACGATGCCCGCTACTTCGGTGCGGGAGCCTTTCTGCGGAACCGCACGCCCTTCGGCTTCGACTTCATGTTCGGGGAGCTCTCCACCCGTCTGGATCCGCTGGACATGGAGCGTTTTCTCGATCCGAAGCGGGCCTTCGTGGCCGTGGCCACGAACTGTCTTACCGGCAGACCGGAATATTTCGAAAAGGGAGTCTGCTCCGACATCATGCTGGCGACCCGGGCCTCGTCGACCATGCCCTACATCTCGCAGATGGTGCGCATCGACGGCGCGCCGTATCTCGACGGCGGCTGTTCCTGCAAGATACCCTTCCGCCGGGCGCTTGAAAAAGGCTTCCGCAACATCGTCGTCATCAAGACGCAGCCCGACGACTACCGGAGGGATCCGGACGCGGGGCGCAATCTGGCCCGTCTGGTCTACGGCCGGAAATGGCCCGCGCTGGCGGAAGCGCTGGCGAACAGCAACGCCGATTACAACAGGCTGTGCGACGACATCGAGGCCCTGCGCCGCGAAGGCCGCCTGTTCGTGGTCAGTCCGTCGCGCTCCATGCACATCGGCAGGATGGAAGGGGATCTCGAAAAGCTCGGGGAATGGTACTGGCTGGGCTACCGCGACGCCCGGAACGTCATGGCGGACATGAAGGCGTATCTTTCGCGGCCGGAAGAGGCGGACGCCGTGCGCCCGTGAGTCCCCGACGGAACGCGGCGAAAAAAAAGGCCGCCCGAAGGCGGCCCGTTCCCTATTTCTGCACGGAGGCAAAGGACTCCAGTCCGAAATGAGGACGTTCCTGAACCATGCCGGTATCGAGTTTGGCACGGAGGTCGATAAGCGCCCTGCGCAGCTGCTCGGGGCAGGATGTGACCTTGGAGGTGGGGCAGATGGGCATGTTGTCGAAGCGGTCGATCACCTCGTCGATATGCATGCCGCGGATCAGACGACCTATGCCCTGAAGATTGCCGGGGCAGCCGCCCTTGAACTCGAAGTTGGTGATGGTTCTGGTCTTTTCATCCACCTCTATCATGAACATCTTGGAGCAGACGCGCTCCGGTATGAACACAAACTGCATGAGTAACCTCCCTGTTGTGGAAAACTGTGTCTTACGAAAATCTCATGATTCTGGCAAGAAAAGGAATGCCTCCCCGCGCCGCGTCCCCGGGCGGCGGCCGCGACTTCCCCTTCCGCTCCCGGAAGGCCGGACGCATGCACGGTTGACGCCGCGCAATTTTGTCCTATCTTGATGATGCCGTGCGCACATGGCGGACACGGCATGCGGCGGACCTGTCCGCCGCTCTCTGTCCACGGCGGAGGCCGGAGGACAGACGCCCCTTCGCATCAACGCCCATCCTCGCTTCAGGAAGGTTCTCCATGAAAAAAAGAAAGATTGTCCCCATCACCGTTCTGTCCGGCTACCTCGGTGCGGGCAAGACCACGCTGCTCAATCACGTCCTTTCCAATCAGGAAGGATACAAGGTCGCCGTCATCGTGAACGACATCGGTGAAGTCAATATCGACGCCAGCCTCATCGCCAAGGGCGGCAGCGTCGAAATGGACGACAGCCTCGTTCCTCTGTCCAACGGCTGCATCTGCTGCTCCCTCAAGGTCGATCTGCTCGAACAGGTGCTCAACCTCATCGAATCCGGCCGCTTCGACTACATTCTCATCGAGGCCAGCGGCATCTGCG
>JAXVQY010000059.1:0-3620 GCA_037303805.1 bacterium
TACAACAAGGAAGTGCTGCTCAAGGCCAGGGAACATCCCGAAGACTACAAGAACCTCATCGTCCGCGTCGCCGGCTACAGCGCCTACTTTGTGGAACTGAGCCCCAGCATGCAGGGTGAAATCATCGCCCGCACGGAACACGAAATGGTGTAGCCTTTTCCGCTTCCCTCCGCCGCCAGCATGGCGGCGGAGGCTTCGGGCTCCCATCCGGAGCCGACACGCCCGAGCACACTTGCCGACGGTTGCGCACCCGAGGCCGACAAAAGAGGAGACGATCATGGAGTCCCTGAAAGGACGCATCTTCAACATCCAGAAATTTTCCGTTCACGACGGCCCCGGCGTGCGGGACACCGTTTTCATGAAAGGCTGCCCGCTCCGCTGCCTGTGGTGTTCCAATCCCGAGTCGCAAAGCCCCCAGCCCCAGATAGGCTGGCGCGAAAAAAAATGCATCGGCTGCGGCATCTGCCTGAAGGTGTGCCCCAGCGGCGCCCTCTCCCGCGCCGAGGACGGCCGCATTGAACGCGACAACAGCAAGTGCACCCTCTGCATGAGCTGCGTCAAACACTGCTACGCCAAGGCCATGCACGTGTACGGCGAAGCCCTCGACGTCGATGAACTTTATGCGCGCGTCCGCAATCAGCCCCTCGCCTGGAGAAGCGACGGCGGCGTGACCGTCAGCGGCGGAGAGCCGCTCATGCAGGCCGAATTCGTGGCCGCCCTGCTGGCCAAATTCCGCCGGTACGCCATCCACACCGCCATCGAAACCACGCTGTTCGCCTCCTGGGAAAAGGTGGCCCTCGTGGCCGCGCAGTGCAGCCTCATCTACGCCGACATGAAGTTCTTCTCTTCCGAAAAGCACAAACAGTACACCGGCGTAGAGAACACGATCATCAAGGAAAACCTGCTTCGGCTGAAAACCGAATTTCCCTCCGTGGAACTCATCGTCCGCACTCCGGTCATTCCCGGCATCAACGACGACCGCGAAGAGCTGAACAACATCGCCGACTTTCTGAAGCAGGTTCCCGGACTGAACGATTACGAACTTTTGCCCTTCCACTCCTTCGGCGCGCCGAAATACGAGCAGCTGGGCATGGATTATGCCGTCAAGGATCTGAAAAGTCAGGATAAGGAAGAAATCGCCCTGCTGAACAATGAACT
Source organism: bacterium (assembly GCA_037303805.1). Lineage (GTDB taxonomy): Bacteria > Desulfobacterota > Desulfovibrionia > Desulfovibrionales > Desulfovibrionaceae > Mailhella. The sequence continues at coordinate 1,159 of JAXVQY010000059.1, forward strand.
GCGTCGCCGCATCGGACTTGCGACGGCGTAACTGCAACGGAGAATCGCATGCAAAACTTTTTCCGGGGGCGTCGTCTGCGCCGCAATGCCGCCATTCGTGAAATGATGGAAGAAGTCTCCCTCCGCGCCGCTGATCTCATGATGGGCTACATCGTGGTGGACACCGACGACAAAAACTTCCGCAAGCCCATCGCCTCCCTGCCCGGTATGTATCAGATGTCGATGGATCAGCTGGAACGGCAGGTGGGAGAAGCCGTGGACGCCGGTCTCAGATCGCTCATGCTCTTCGGCATTCCGGCCGCAAAGGACGAAAAGGGCAGCGAAGCCTATGCGGAAAACGGCATCATTCAGCGCGCCGTGCGCCGCCTGAAAAAGCACTGGCCCGACCTTCAGGTGGTCACCGACGTGTGCCTCTGCGAATACACCTCGCACGGCCACTGCGGCCTTCTGGCCGAAGGCGACCGCTCCGGCCGCGTGCTCAACGACCCCACGCGCGAGCTCATCGCCCGCACGGCCCTGAGCCACGCGCAGGCAGGCTCGGACATGATCGCCCCCTCCGACATGATGGACGGACGCATTCTCGCCATCCGCGAGACTCTGGACGCCGCAGGCTACGTCGATCTTCCCATCATGTCCTACGCGGTCAAGTACGCCTCCGCCTACTACGGCCCCTTCCGCGACGCCGCCGAATCCTCCCCGCACTTCGGCGACCGCCGCTCCTATCAGATGGATCCCGCCCTCGTCACCGACGGCCTGCGCGAAGCCGCCGCCGACATCAGAGAAGGCGCGGACATCATCATGGTCAAGCCCGCCGGCCCCTATCTGGACATGATAACCAGAGTTTCCGAACGATTCGACGTGCCCGTGGCTGCCTATCAGGTCAGCGGAGAATATGCCATGATCCGCGCCGCCGCCCAGAACGGCTGGATTGACGAAGAGGCCGTCATTCTGGAATCTCTTCTCGGCATACGCCGCGCCGGCGCCAAGATCATCATGACCTACTTTACGGAAGAGCTGCTGAAAAAGCGCCTCGTCCGATAACTCTTCGGAACAACTGTCCTCTCCTTCCTTCCCCCCAAAAAAACGATTGCAAGATCCCCCGGGACATTTCAAAAGAATCCAAGGAGTCCGCCATGACCTCGATAAGCAGCATGCTCCGCAACCCCAAGATCACCAGAACCGCCCTGCCCCTCGTCGTCTATCTGGTTCTCACGCTGCTACCCACGCCTGAAGGCCTCACCCCCGTGGCTCAGCGGGCCTTTGCGCTCGTTGTCGCAGGCATTCTGACCTTCAGCATGCAGCCCATCGACATAGCCATCTCCGTGCCTCTCTTTGTTCTTCTGGCTGTCCCGGCGGGCATCTTCTCCATGGGCGAAGCCATGAGCAGCTTCATGGGACCGGCGTTCATCTTCGTGTTCGCCATGGTCTGTCTCGCCATATCGTTTGAAAAATCCGGCCTGACCAGACGCATTGCCCTCTTCATCGTTTCCAAATCCGGCGGAAGTCCGAAACGTCTGCTCTTCCTGTTCATCGCCACGGCAGCGCTCTGCTCCTCCGTGCTCGCCGACATTCCCGTGCTCGTCATGCTCTTTCCCATCTGCCTGGAAATCATCAAGAAAAACGACTGCAACGTGCGCGGAAGCAATTTTGCCCAGTCCCTGCTGCTCGGCATAGGCAGCGGCTGCTTCCTCGGCGGCATGGCCACCCCCGCCGGCAGCGCCGCCAACCCCACCTCCATCCAGATTCTGGAACAGGCCACCGGCCTCCACATCAGCTTCATGGAATGGGCCGCCATAGGCATGCCCGTGCTCATCCTGCTCATTCCCTGCATCTGGCTGAGCTTCGTCATCCTCATGCCCAGCGAAATCAAGCAACTCAAGGGCATGGATCACTTTGAAGACGACATGAAGCAGCTCGGCAGCATCTCCCGCAAGGAAAAGCTCTTCCTCATCGTCTTCGGACTCACCCTCATTCTGTGGTTCACCGACCGCGTCCACGGCGTCTCCACGCAGGTGATCTCCATGATAAGCGTAGCCGTGCTCTCCCTGCCCGGCATCGACGTGTTCAACTGGAGACGCGACAGCGCAGACGTGAACTGGGACGCCATCATGCTCGTGGGCGGCGCAACCTCCTTCGGCGCCATGCTCACCAAGACCGGCGTCATCACCTGGTTCGCCCACGAATACCTCATGGCCTTCTCGTCCCTGCCCCTCGCCATGCTCTTCCTCTGCATCTGCGTGGTCATGATCATTTCCCAGTTCCCCATTCCCGCCGGCGCCGGCGCCGTGGCCACCCTGGCCCCCGCCTTCCTCGCCGTGGCCGAAATGGGCAACTTCAATCCCGCAGGCGTCATCATGGTGGTGGCTCTCTCCCAGGCCGCGCCCATCCTGTCGCCGGCCGTGTGCTTCTACCCCATCATCAACTCCACCGGTCTGCTGAGCATCACCAACGCCTGGAAAACC